>JAPLIW010000719.1 GCA_026388915.1 Deltaproteobacteria bacterium | reverse complement strand
GTGCTTCGGGTTACTCCCCACACCTCCCTCCAGCTACGTGGGCGACCTGCCGAACTCCCACGGTCGGACTTTAACCGACAAGTCATACGTTATACACGGCATACGGACGTTGGTTCAAATGCAACTTTAGGGAGAATTCCGGGGGAACATCATTTATTATAGGATAAAAGAGGGGGGACGAGAGGGGGAACGTAGTGGGAAACTGACACCTTTAATTTACCCTGGGAAGGATGTTAAAAAGGGCTTCTAGGTAAGTTGAATTCTCAAGTAGAGGTCTCCGGCTTTCCCTCCCTCGGTTTTTCCCTTCCCGCGGAGCCGGAGCTGGGTTCCATCTGGGATTCCCGCCGGGATCTTGACCAACAGCCTTTCCATCTTTCCATTCCGTTGGAAGGAGACTTCTTTCGTCGTCGCGGAAGAAACCTCCTTGCGGGGCAGGGGGAAGGTATAAGTCACGTCCAGGTTGTCGAGTTCGGCAGGGCTTGAGGGAAACATACCGGGCAGGAATCTGCGGAGGAAGAATCCAAGTCCTTTACGGAAAACCCAGGAAGCAACTCTTCCCTTCAGCGTGATCCCGCGGGGAACGATGATATTTTCGAGGAGGGGGGAGAAGATCTCCGCGGGACTCCTGGCGGAATCCTGAGGCCCTCCGGACGATGAATACCGAAAGCCCCCCGGGCCCCCGACAATCAAGAAAAAACCCCGCCCCCCGAAAAAGAGGTGATCGAAGAACCGCTCATCGAAGCGAAATCCCATGCGAGAGAATTCCCGCCCGAGTTCGGAAAAGACATCGTTTGCCTGGGGGTTGTTGAAAATGTCCCGGAAGATCTCTTCCTGGGTATAGGAAAAATCGGGCTGTCTGCCGGCTCCGAAGGGGGTCCGGGAGAGGAGGTCGTACTGCCTCCTCTTCTCCGGGTCCATGAGAACCCCGTAGGCCTCGCTGATCTCCTTAAACCGCTCCTCGGCCTGCCGGTCTCCCGGGTTCCGGTCCGGGTGGAACTTCAGGGCCAGCTGGCGGTAGGCCTTCTTGACCTCCTCGGGGGGGGCCTCCGGCGATACCCCTAGGATTTCATAGTAATTTTTATTTCCGCTGACTCTGGCCATATAAATCAATGTACCAGAAAAAAGGGGATTTGGGAACCCTCCCCGGGATCCGAAGGGGTATAAAGAAAATTGCCCCCTGCATTTCCCGGAAATGATAATAAATTCATAAATTTATTGGCTTTGCCCCCAGGCCGCCATAAAGGAGGTTGCACAAGGGAAGGGGGTCAAGGCATAGGGAAAAGATTGCTTTGCCCCCTGGTTTGGAAATATAATGGGAATGAGAAAGGAAAATAAAGGGCAGAAAAGGTGAAACGAGTTCCGCTCTATTGCTTTTTCGTCGTCTTCCCCCTTCTGGCGGCCCAGGGAGGGCATTCCTCAGATGAGTTCCCCTGGCAGAAGGTCGAGGAGGGGTTTGAGTTCAAGGCTACCCAGATCGATGGACAACCCTATCAATCCCTCATCAAATTAAAGATCCTGCGGGTCGGCCTGGAAAAATTCCAGGTCCGGGTGCTGGACACCCGGGTTTATGGGACCGACCGGATGGAGATTCGGCTTTTGGCCAAGAAAGCTCAGGCCCTGGCGGCGATCAATGGAGGTTTTTTCACCCCCGAATACCGCCCCCTCGGGTTGCTGATTGTGGACGGAAAAGAGGTCAACCCCCTGCGGAGGGCGGACTGGGGGGTCTTCCTGATTCAGGAGAACCGACCCCGGATCATTCACACCAACGAATTTCAGAATGACCGGAACATATCCCAGGCCATGCAGGTAGGCCCCCGGCTGGTCGTCCACGGCCGGGAGCTGCAGATGAAAAGGCAGATGGCCAGGCGGTCCGCCCTGGGCGTAACGATGAAGTACCAGTTGATTCTTCTCAGCACGGACGACACCGATGTCTATGCCCAGGACCTGGCCCGGATCTTCCACCTGCCCGAATCCCAGGGCGGGCTGGAATGCCGGGATGCCATGGTCCTGGACGGAGGGCCTTCGGCGCAGATGTATGCCGAGTATAAGGATTTGAAGATCGACATCCCCGGGGGCTGGGCAGTGCCCAACGGGATCGGGGTGTTCAAGAAGAAACCGTAGATTGGATACCGGATTTCAGATGACCGGTGACGGATGGCCGAGGACGGGCGAGAGATGGCAGATATCGGAAGTTGGATGTCAGATCAGAAAAATCAGACGGCTGAAGTGAAAAAGGAGCAGAAGCCAGACAAGAAAAAAAGAGGATGGAGTACCTTGCTTCTGGTCGTCCTCCTGTTGCTCGTGGTTCTGGTGGGAGCGGGGATGGCCTTTTACTTTACCATCGTCTTTGATCTTCCCCGGCTGACGACCCTGAAGGATTACCAGCCTTACATCACCTCCGAGGTGTACTCGGAGGACGAAGTATTGATCGGGGAATTTTTTATTGAAAAAAGGACCGTCGTCTCCCTCTCCCAGATGTCCCGCTTCCTTCCCAAAGCCTTCATTGCCGCGGAGGATGCCCGGTTTTTCGAGCACGGGGGGGTCGATTACTGGAGAATCCTGGGGGCGGCCTTCCGCAACATCGATGCCCTAAAGGTGGTTCAGGGCGGCAGTACCATCACCCAGCAAATCGCCAAATCTTTCTTCCTCACCCCCGAGAAGAGCTTCACCCGCAAGGTAAAGGAAGTGATCCTGGCCCAGCGGATTGAACACTACCTGACCAAGAATGAGATCCTCCTCCTCTATTTGAATCAGATATACCTGGGGGAGGGTGCCTACGGGGTGGGGGCGGCGTCCACCACCTACTTCGGAAAACCCGTGCAGAACCTGACCCTGGCGGAGTGCGCCATCCTGGCCGGTCTTCCTCCCTCTCCCAATAACCTCTCCCCCCTGCGCAATCCCCAAAAGGCCCGCGAGCGCCAGCTTTACGTCCTCAATCGCATGGTGGAGCGAAAAATGATCTCCCCGGAGCAGGCGCAAAAGGCCCAGGCCGAGGAGATCAAACTGAGGCCCCGGGGGCCCAAGGGATACCACGATGCGCCCTTCGTGGTGGAACAGGTCCGCCTGTACGTGGAACAGAAGCACGGGAAGGACCTGCTGTACAAAGGGGGCCTGAAGATCTACACGACCATCAATTCCCGATTGCAGAAAGCGGCCCAGAAGGCGGTCCAGAAAGGACTGGAGGAGTTCGAATCCCGGGGAGGCAAAGGGAAAGGGCGGGAAGCGATCGAGGGAGCCCTGATCGCCCTCGAACCCCAGTCGGGATTCATTCTGGCCATGGTGGGAGGGCGGGACTATTCGGCCAGCCAGTTCAACCGGGCCACTCAGGCCAAAAGGCAGGCGGGTTCGGCCTTCAAGCCCATCGTTTACGCCGCCGCCCTGGATAAGGGCTTCACGCCGGCCACCCTGGTTGTGGATGAGCCCTTCTCCTACGAAGATGTTCCCGGAAAGGACCCCTGGCAGCCGCAGAACTACGACCGCGAATTCTGGGGACCGATCACCGTGCGCAAGGCCCTGACTTTTTCCCGGAACGTTCCCACGGTCCGGATCGCCCAGTCCATCGGCGTGGACTACCTGATCGGCTATGCCGGGAATCTGGGAATCAAGACCAAACTCGAACCCAATCTCTCTCTGGCCCTGGGGTCGGCCAACGTATCCCTTTTGGAGTTGACCCGGGCTTTTGGGGTTTTTGCCGCCCAGGGATACCGGGCCGACCCGGTTCTGATCTCCCAGATCCAGGACAAGGACGGGAATGTGGTGGAAGAGACCGAGCCTTCATCGGTCGAAGTGATCTCCCCGCAGACCTGCTATCTCATCACCAGCCTGATGCAGAGCGTGATCCAGGAAGGAACTGGACAGAGGGCCAGAGCCCTGGGGCGGCCGGCAGCCGGAAAGACCGGGACGACCAACGATACGCGCGACGCCTGGTTTATAGGCTATCTGCCCCACAAGCTGGTCGCCGGGGCATGGGTGGGTTATGACATCGAAAAGTCGCTGGGAACCCATGAGACGGGGGCGGTGGCGGCATTGCCCCTCTGGCTGGAGTTCATGAAGGAAGCGGCAACGGACATGCCGGTGGAGGACTTTGCAGTTCCCGACGGGGTCGTCTTCGTCAAGATCGACAAGGAAACCGGCGAGCCCATGGCCAGCATGCGCTGGGTGAAATCGGGCAAAGTGCTCTTCGAGTGTTTCAAGGAGGGAACGGAGCCGTCCGCCGACGGACCAACGCCCTCCGGGGTTAAACGGCTGCCCGACGAAGAGATCCCGAAGATAAGATAGCATGACGCGGAGATGCGAAGACGCGGAGAGAAAGAATGCGTCCCCGCGTCCCCCCATCGCCGGGTCAGCCTTTCACCACGGCCCACGGCCTTAACTTGGCCACCTTTCTGGATATCCCCGCCTGGTGGACCACTTCCACGACTTGGCTGACGTCCTTGTAGGCTTCGGGCGCTTCCTCCATCAGGGTTGCCCGGCTGGCGGCCCGAACATGGATCCCCTGATCTTCCAGCTCCCGTTGCAGGGGCCTTCCTTTACTGGCCTTTTTGGCCTGCGTCCGGCTCTGCAGCCGTCCGGCTCCATGGCAGGTGCTGCCGAAGGTCTCCTCCATGGCCTTTTCCGTTCCCACCAGCACGTAGGAATACCTGCCCATGTCACCCGGAATGAGAACCGGCTGGCCCACCTGGCGGTAGATTTCAGGGACGGCGGGATGGCCGGGGGGGAAGGCCCGGGTGGCTCCTTTGCGGTGAACGCAGACTTCCCGTTTCTTTCCATCTACCATATGAAACTCCCGTTTGGCGATGTTGTGGCAGACATCGTAGATCAGATGCATGCCCAAGTCGCGGGGGCTCATCTGAAGAAACCTCTCGAAGACCTCCCGGGTCCAGTGCATGAGCATCTGCCGGTTGGCCCAGGCATAATTGGCGGCGCAGGCCATGCCGGTGAGGTATTCCTGTCCGGTCCGGTCATGGATGAAGTCGCATGCCAGCTGCCGGTCAGGGAGTTCCAGCCCGAGCTGCCGGACCCGCTCGCCCATCTTCTTCAGGAAATCATCGCATACCTGGTAGCCGAATCCCCGAGACCCGGAGTGAATGAAAACCGTCACCCCATCTTTCTCCAGGCCGAAAACCCGGGCCACCTCCGGGTCATAGATTTCCTCCACGTACCCCACTTCCAGGAAGTGGTTTCCAGATCCCAGGGTGCCCAACTGGGGCCGTCCCCTCTCCATGGCCCGGTCCCCCACCACATCCGGGTCAGCCCCTTCCATGCGGCCCTGATCTTCGGTCCGCTCCAGATCTTCAGGGAAACCGTACCCGTTGTCGACGGCCCAGGCCGATCCCTTCTTCAAGACCTGGCGCAATTCCTGGGAGCTCAACCGCAGGGTTCCTTTGGAGCCCACGCCCGAGGGAATCGATTTGAACAGGGCATCGGCTAGATCCTTAATCCTGGCCCGCAAATCCTGCCTGGAAAGGTTCGAACGGAGCAGGCGGGTGCCGCAGTTGATGTCATATCCCACCCCCCCGGGGGAGACCACCCCTTCCTTCCAGTCAAAAGCGGCCACCCCCCCGATGGGAAACCCGTACCCCCAGTGGATGTCCGGCATGGCCAGGGAATATTTCTGAATCCCCGGAAGGTGAGCCACGTTGGCCACCTGCTTCGGGCTTTCGTCCTGGTTTAGGTCCCTCAACATTTCTTCGGAGGTGTAGATGACTCCGTCCACCCGCATCCCGCCGGTGCGGGGAATGCGCCAGCGGTAGTCATCGATCTTTTCCAGGTGAATCCTGTCCTGACCGCTCATGAAAACCCTCCATAGTGAAAAAAGACCGGAATAATGGAATATTGGAAAAATGGAATGTTGATGATCTCGTAAAAAGTCTCTTGGAGCGTCACCCCGGCGAACCCCGGATCATGTCCGGGGCAGGCGCCGGGGTCCAGAACATCTTGAAATAACTGGATTCCGGCTTTTGCCGGAACGACGAATTCTATGAAATTGCGACTTTTTACGAGTTCATCAATGTTGGGGGAATAAGGAATCACCTGTTTTTCCCATCATTCCATCATTCCACCATTCCATTGTTCCATGTTTTTCAGATATCGAAAATGACTCGGCCTTCCCACTTTCCATCTGCCTCCTTGATTTCGACCTGGTGGTAGGTGACCGCCTTGATCTCGGTCTTGAAACGATGGCGGGAGGGGTCGAAGATTTCCCCCCGGGCGACCGCTTGCAAAGAGGTTGAATCCAGGCGCCGCATCGAGAATCCCTTAAAGAGATACCCCCGGCTTTCACCGAGAAACAGAAGCTCACCCAGCCAGCGGATCAGGAGGTCTTCCCGGTCCGCCCCCTGGACGGAGATTTCCTGGGAGATTTTCTCCCGGACCTTTCTCAGGTCGGTCCACTGATCAAACAGGGCGTAAGCGGCGTTGACAAAGACCTCCTCCAGGGTCCGCCCGAAGACGCGGATGCCCACATCCGCCGTATGATCAAAGGTTTCGTATTTTTTCATGGCCCGGGGGAAAAATTTTGCGATTGGACCGACCCTACGACTATATTATAATCCTATCCGGCGTTAAGAGAAAAAGAAGTTTCAGGTTGCAAGTTTCAAGTTTCGGGCCAAAAGCCACAAAAAGTGCCCCTGCTCGACATCCTGTAATCAACCCAGGCGGAAAAGAAGATGGCCGGACCCTTGATTCCGCAATCCGCATTCCGCAATCCGCAATCGGAAAATTCCCTGCTTTTGGGAATTTTCCTGACCTCCGCCGCCGCTCTGACCCTTGAACTTTCCATCATCCGCCTTCTCTCCGTGGCTCAGTGGCACCACTTTGCTTTCCTGGTGGTCAGTATGGCGCTCCTGGGGTATGGAGCGAGCGGGTCCTTTTTATCCTCTTTCCCCTTCCTCCTGAAGGCCGAGCCGCTCGGCCTGTTAACCCGAACCAGCGCTCTCTTCTCCGTGAGCGCGCTTCTGGCTTATCTGGCCGGGAATTCGATTCCCTTTGACCTGGCCCGGATCTCCTTCGATCGCTGGCAGGTCCTTTATCTTTTCCTTTTTTACCTCTTTTTCTCCGTTCCCTTTTTTTTCTCCGGCCTGGTCATCTCTTCCGCCCTGACCCATTGGAATGCCATGGCCGGAAAGCTCTACTTCTCCGATTTGGCCGGCGCTTCCCTGGGGTGCCTGCTGACGCTGGGACTCTTTGGAATCTTGGGGGGATCGGGGACGCTTTTGTTTGCCTGCCTCCTGGGCGCCGCGGCTTCGGCGGTGTTTGGGAGAATGAAAGATCCGAGGACTCTATTCCCCTGGATGTGGGCCGGTTTCCTCGTCCTGCTCCTCTTCTGGCAGCCTCCCTGGATGGACCTTCGCCTCTCCCCTTACAAAAGCCTGAGCGCGGCTCTGCGGTTTCCCGGGGCCCGACTCCTGGAGACTCATTGGAACGCTTTTTCCCGGGTGGATGTCCTGGAGAGCCCGGCAGCCCGGACCGCCCCCGGCTTGAGCCTGGAGTATCTCACCCCCCTTCCGGAGCAACTGGGACTGACCCTGGATGGGGATCAGCTCAACGCCATCACCCGCCTTCGAGGAGAGCCGGCAGGGGCGGCGGCAATGAAATTCCTGGATTTTCTTCCTTCTTCCTTTCCATATCAGAATCGCCCTCCGCAGCGGGTCCTGATTCTCGAGGCCAGGGGAGGGCTGGAAATACTCAACGCCCTGTATCACCGGGCCGGGGAAGTCATCGCCGTGGAAACCAACCCGGTGATCGTGGAGCTTATGAAGACCAAATACCGGGAGTTTTCAGGGGGAATCTATGATCGTCCGGAAGTGCGGGCCGTAGGGGAAGACGGAAGGAGTTATTTGCGCGGGTCCCCTGCTTCTTTTGATTTAATCGTCCTCCCCCTCACGGAGAGTCTGGGTGCTTCGGCCGCAGGGATCGGAGGCTTGCAGGAGGATTACCGGCTCACGGTGGAGGCTTTCCAGGAGTATCTGAAAGCCCTGGAACCGGGCGGGTTTCTGTCGTTCAGCCTCTACCTCCTTCCTCCTCCCCGGGGAGAGCTGCGCCTGGTTTCCACGATCCAGAAAGCTTTGGTGAAGGAAGGGAAACATCCCGCGGACCATCTTCTGGCCTTTCGCAGTTGGGGAACCTTTTCGCTCCTGGTGAAAAAAGATTCCGTCGGGGCGCGAGAGGTCGGAGGCCTCAAGGATTTCTGCCGGCAGATGCGATTTGACCTGGTTTATTATCCCGGCATCTCCCCGGGGGAGGTGAACCTTTACAATCGATTCCCCCGGCCCATCTATTTTGAGGGCCTGCGGAGTCTGCTGAGCGAGGGGGAGATTTATTACTCCCGGTACCCTTTCGACCTGAGCCCGGCCACCGATGACCGGCCTTTTTTCCATTCTTTTTTCAGGTGGAAATACTGGCAGGAGATCTACCGGCTGGCGGGAGGAAAGTGGCAGATTCTCCTGGAGGGGGGATTCCTGGTCCCGGTGGTCTTCTTCCTGGCCCTCCTCCTCAGCGCCTTCTTCATCATCCTTCCCGTCTTTTTCAAAAAAAAGGGAGAAGGAGGGATGGCGGGAAATTTCCCCTTTGCCTGGCTGGCTTACTTCAGCGCCCTGGGGTTCGGATTCATGTTCGTGGAGATCTCCCTGATTCAGAAATTCATCCTTTTCCTCGGGCACCCTATTTATTCCGTTTCCCTAGTGATTTTCTCTCTCCTTGTGTCGGCGGGGTTGGGAAGCCGTTTCTCCCTGAGGTTCGATGGCCGCTCCTCCCGGGAGTTGAAAATCCTGCTCCTTTTTCTTGGCGGTCTCCTTTTTGCGTCCGCCTTGATATACCCGCGGATCCTTTCTATCTTCCAGGGGAGCCCGGCTTTTTTCCGCTGGCTCCTCACCTTTGCCCTGATTGGCACTTTAGGGTTTTTCATGGGGATGCCTTTCCCCATGGGCATTCGACGGGCAGCCTCCAGGGGGCAGGTCTATGTTTCCTGGGGATGGTGCGCCAATGGGTGCGCCTCTGTTTTAGGGGCCATTTTGCCGGTCCTCCTGGCCCTGACCTGGGGTTTCCAGGTCGTATTTTTCCTGTCCGTCCTTTGCTATCTGGGTGCCCTGTTGGCGGTCTGGAAAGGGGGTTGAATTTGAAGTGAAATTGTGGCAAGGTCAAATTTAGGTAAGAGGTAAGGGGTGAATCCACTACTTACATTCTCCAATGGAGAGGAGGGTACGGACATGAAGGCGATCAAAAAGGCGAAAAAGGCAGTGAAGAAGACCGCGGGGAAAGTGAGCAAGAAAACCGCCAAATCGGTAAAAAAGGCGGCCCAAGGGGCGGGAAAGGTCGAGGCCAAATGGAGGAAATTTATCGCCCAGAAGGATGACCTGATCAAGAAGCTCAAAGGGCAGGTGGCGGACAAGCAGGGGGTCCTCCGGGAGGGAGAGAAAACGGTCCGGGAAGCGATGGGAAGAGCCCAAGAAGAGATCTCCGTCATCAAGGAAAAGACCGACCAGACCCTCATGGAATGGAAAGGCAAGGCGGAGGCTGAATACAAACGGTTGAAGGAAGAACTGGAGGAGAAAGCCCAGCCGTGGGGGGATAAGGTCAAGGAGCTCGAAGAGTACAAGAAGAAAGCCGAGAAGAAGCTTGCGGAGATGCAGACCAAGGCCAAGGAGTATGTGGCCAAGGCGGTTCCGGGGACGGCGGAAAGGCCCGGCCTGGTGACCTTCAAGGGCGGTCCCATGACCCTATTGGGACCGGAGGTCAAGGTGGGAGACAAGGCCCCGGACTTCAAGGTGGCGGACAATGGTCTGCAGCCGGCCACCCTGGATTCTTTCCGGGGAAAGATCAAGATCATCAGCGCGGTTCCCTCCTTGGACACGCCGGTCTGCGACATGGAGACCCGGCGGTTCAACGAGGAGGCGGGCAAGATGCCGGACAACGTGGTGGTCCTGACCGTGAGCATGGACCTCCCCTTTGCCCAGAAAAGGTGGTGCGCCGCGGCGGGCGTGGATAAGGTGAAGACCCTTTCCGACTACCAGGGCCGCTCCTTCGGCCTGGCTTACGGCGTGCTCATCAAAGAACTGCAGCTTCTGGCCCGGACGGTTTTCATCGTGGACGATCAGGACATCGTCCGCTACGTCGAGAGGGTTCCCGAGATAACCAAGGAGCCGGACTACGATCGGGTGCTGAGTGCAGTCAAGGCGTTGCTGTAAAAGGTGGTACAGGCGGCGAAGGTGTATGCCCTTTCGGCGGTGAAACTGCTGGGGTGAAAACATTTTCACCACAGAGCCACAGAGATCACCGAGACCTTAAAAAGGGCGAAATAAGTCCAGGGCTCGATAGTGGGGGCGATTCATGAATCGCCCCCACTATT
>JAPLIW010000260.1 GCA_026388915.1 Deltaproteobacteria bacterium | reverse complement strand
CGCGGCAAAGCCGCAACCAAAAGGAATCACCCCCTCCCTGCCCTCCCCGAAGGTGTGAAAAAATTGATTTTCAGCCGTCACCCCGGTGAAAACCGGGGTCCAGTAAGTTCGTAAATCCTTGAAAACACTGGATTCCGGCTTTCGCCGGAATGACGTGAAAAAGAACTGAATCGATTTTTTCACACCTTCCCCCCTCGAGGGGGAGGGTTAGGGTGGGGGGGATGCTTTTTGCTTAATAAAAATTTGAAAAATTGAACGTAAGTAGTACAGATGAACACAGATTTAATATTCGAAAAAACCAAAAACAAAAGACTCAATGGGACACGGATGAAGCGGACGGGAGGGGCAAAGAATCATCAGAATCGAAGCCCCGAGATTTGCCCTTCGCCGGCCGGAGAGACGAAGAGCCGACCGGGAAAAGTCTCCCCGTCCTTTCCATAGTGAACCTCTACTCGGTCTTGATCCTTCGCCTTGCTGTATCGCGCCACGATGGAGCCGGCCATTCTCAGCCCTTCCTCGTCCGCCCGTCCCCGCAAGAGGCCCAGGGGCCCCGGAATTCCCTGAACCCGGAGAAGCGTGTCTCCTTCTCGGAAGAGCTCCATCAGCCTCTCGTTCTCCTCCTCGCGCCGACCCACAACCAGATGCTGGTCTTCCGACAGCTGGAAATGCCTCCCCACCTGGAGGAGCAGGATTTCGTTTACCGTGGCCTGCGGGGATTGGTTGAAGAACTTTCGAATCCGCTTGGCCATCTCCGGGTCCGTGAGCAGACAACCCCCTGCGGGAGCGGGATAGTGACGAATCTCCATGCGCTCGGCCAGCTCCATCTGGGGCTTCCGTCCCCGTCCGGTGATGCCCAAAAGCTTCTCCCGGTCCACGATCCCCTCCAATTCAGGCCGGGTGGGTTTCATGAGCTGGGCACAGAGGGGGCGGAGGAGAAAGCCTTCCGTGCCCGAGTCCCGCTCCACGATCCGCATGGTATCCCGGCGCTGGGACATGGGCCGCTGCCCCAGGACTTCTCCGGTTACCAGAAAATCCGCTTTTTCCTCCTCCATTATGTCTTTGGCCCTGGAGAAAAGAAATATCTTGCAGTCGACGCAGGGGTTGAAGTTTCTCCCGTAGCCGTAACGGGGATTTCTGAGGATTCTCAGATACTCGTCGCCGACGTCGATGATCCGGGCGTCGATCCCGTACAATTCTTTCCATCTCTCCTGATAGCGGGCTTCCTGGCCCTTTTTCTGGTAGCCGAAAAAAGGGGTGATGAAATGGAGGCCCACCACTTCGATCCCCTGATCCATGATGAGCCGGGTGGCCAGAAGGCTGTCGAGTCCGCCGGAAAGCAGGGAGAAAGCTCTCCCCTTTTTCATGGCTTGGTCCTGGGGGGGGGTTTGGGGGCGGGAGTCGACTTGGGAGTCCTGGGGGGAGGAAGGACGAGGTCGATCTGTTTCACCTCTCCTTTCCGGGCCTGAAGATTCTTTTCCACTTCGCCGTAACCTTCCGCCCGGATGGTCACCCGGTATTCCCCGTCATTGAGTCCCATGAGAGAGTAAACGCCATCTTCAAAGGGGATGATTTTCCCCTGAATTCCTTCCCAGAGGACCAGGCTTCCCTTGGCCACGGATTTTCCGGAGGAATCCTTGATTTTCCCATAGATCGTCCCGAATTGCTGGGAACCCGTCTGGCGGGCCAGAAAATCCTTCTTGGGCAGAGGAAGCTGGTCTATCGCCAGCGTGGCGTTTTCTTCCTGAAAGATGGTAAAGGTGGTGGCGTCTTCCACATCCAGGCTTCCTCCCTGGATGTTTCGGGGATTGAGGTTGATCCCGTCGGTGTACCTCAGCACGTGGAAGGGATCGACAAAGTTTTTGGAGTGGAGGAGGTCGGAGAAACACCAGCCCACGTCCGGGTAATAGACTTCCACCCAGGCATGATACCCTCCCCCGCTGATCTGGACGCCCCAGTATTTCTTGGAAATCCCCCAGTCATAGCCCGGGGGAAGGTAGCCATGGGCGTACCTTGCGGGAATCCCCAAACTGCGGAGCATGGCAATAGACAGGTTGGTGTATCCCACGCAGGACCCCCGTTTACTGTAAAAAACCGATCGTCCGTCCTGGGGGGTGCTTCGGCCGGCATCGTAGGTAAAATTGTCCACGATCCAGTTGAAAATGACGGTCACCGCCTCGTGGACCGTCCGGCTGCCCTGGGTCAGGGCTCTGGCCTGAGAAAGGATGTTCCCTTCATTCACCGGGATATCTTTCCCGGGCCCCAGGAAAGAATGCATCTGCGAGGGTGTCTGCTGGGAAGAAACGGGAAAAGGCGCCGTGGAATTGAGCGGGGCCAGGTTGACTTCGATCAATACCCGTTTGCTGAATTCATCCTCCTGCAGGACTTTCTGGCTGTAAGAGCTATTGGAGTAATTGGGGAGGAATTCCACGCCCGTCGGGTTTACGATGTCGTAGACGACGGTGTGTTTTCCGGTGAGAACCTTGGTGGCGGAAAGGGCCGGGGAGATCCATCCGGCTCCCAGGATGCCAACCGCCACCCATCCCCCGAAGAATAGAAAAAATCTTTTTCGCAGGGCCTTCCGCTTTTCAATCATACACCACCATGACCCGGCCGTTCTTCAGATACCCGGTGTAAGGAGCGGTGGTCAGGATGACCTGCGCGTCCCGGTTGGAAATGACCACGTCGGTTTTTTTCTCCCCCGTGGCGTTCATACCGTTGACGACCACGGGATCGGCGGTCACCCTCTGGTTTTTGGCGGCGGCGTTTACGTCTTTGGCGTAGCCCACCAATCCCATCCGGATGATCTCCTGCTGTCCCACGCTCTGGCTGCTGTACACCAGCTCTCCTTTCTCATTCAGGATCTTGGGGACCAGGGCGGGCCGCAGGCCCAGCTTTCGGGCGTCGATAATCAACCCGGTATAATCCAGTTTCTTCAGGTCCAGGTTTTCTTCCGCTCGGGCCGGGGCTTTGGTCGGCGTCTGGGCCTTGGGTTCAATAGACGGAGGAGGGGTGCCCCTCGGCTCGGTTACGGGAGGAGGTTGGACCTTGGGCTCCTGGGCCGGAGGAGACGGCGGTGCGG
>JAPLIW010000692.1 GCA_026388915.1 Deltaproteobacteria bacterium | reverse complement strand
TTCCCTCTTTCCTCCGCATCCCGCCGGATGGACCGCGGGAGACGGTCGAACTTGAAGATCGTTTCCATGTCCTGCAGGTTGTTGATCCCGGCGGCCCCGGTGCGGATCAGGTTGACCAGAGAATCGCCGTTGGTCCATCCCACGAGATGGGCCGGGTCTTCCACCACCAGGACCAGGTCCGGCCGCGGTACTTTATCCTTCACCACCTTGATCTTCTGCTTGTCCAGGAGCAGGCCGAATTTCCCGCCCCCGGTCTTGACCAGGATCTTCCGGGTCCAGTTGGCGATGTCGCGCTGGGCGCGGGGGCTCTTGGGGATGGCACCGACAAATTTGGCGACCGCCTGGAGGGTCTTGGGGAACTGCTTCTTGAAGGCGTCGGTCACCTGGGGTTCTCCGATCTCCATGCTCTTCCATTTGAGGGCGGTCTCCTCAACTCCGTTTTTATCCCTCAGTTTCTCCGGAACTTCATCCAGGGGAACGGCGAAGTAATCGGTTGAAAATCCCATGCGGAACTTCCGGAAGACGATCTTCACCTTCGTCCCCGCCTTGAAGATTCCCGGTTTCAGGAATCCCGTGGTGGTGAATACCTGGATGGGCAGCGCCGACTGGGACTCTCCCAGGATTACCCGGCCCCGGCCGAAGGGGGCGTAGCGGGCGAACCTGGCATTGGCAAAGACGGTAATCGGGGGCGTCCCCAGCATGTACCCGACCTGGGGCATCTCAATCCCCGTTTCCAGGTTCACCAGGCTGTAATCATCGTTCTGGCAGATCGGGCAGCGGGTCATGTAGGGCGGGCAGATGACCATCTTGCATTTCGGGCAGCGGGCGCCGAGGATTTTCTTCTCCTTCATGACCGCCAGGAAGAAGGGGGATACTTCGCCCGCAGTGGCCCAGTAGGTCGTGAACATGGCCTCGGTCCGCTCGACACAGACAAATTTATCCTCCGGAGAAACGCTGATCCGGCTCATCACCTCAGGAATCGCCTCGTGAGGGATTACATACTCGCCTGGCCTTCTCAATATTTTTTCCATCAGATCACCCCCCTTTTCAGAACAGCTGCACCCCCATACTGGGCCGAAGATGCTCCGGTTCCATGGATCAAGGCATAGTCCAGTCCCCTGCGGATCAACTCCCTTCTGGCGGACCAGGAGGAGAACATGTTGCTGCCGCCGACGAAATGCCCGCCGTAGATCAGTCCTCCGGAGGGGTTGACCAGAACCTTCCCGTGGGGGGCCATGATCTTCTTCTCGATGAGGTCATCGGCATGTCCCATGGGCACAAAGCCCATCTCGGCCATGGTGATCTCCAGCTGGGGCAGGAAAGCGTCGTGAAGCTCCACCACATTGATGTCTTTCGGGCCCACCCCGGCCATCTCATAGGCGGCCTTGGCCGCCAGATGGTCCGATTCGATCCTTCCCGGCAGCTTGTGGGGATGTTTGATCCCCCACCAGTAGGGTTCGTTGGCATAGCCCACTCCCTCGATCCAGACCGGCGGCTGCCCGGCATCTTTGCAGATTTCCTCCGCTACTCCCTCGGCGGCAAAGATAAGGCAGCAGGCCCCTTCGGTATAGACGCAGGTCTCCAGCTTCTTGAAGGCCGGCTCGACGATCCAGGGTGAATTGGCCACCCGCTCGGGAGTCACGATCTCGTCCCGGCGCTGGGCGTTGGGATTGTTCTTGGCCTGCTCACACATGATCCGCAGGATCTCCGCACGGACCGACATCTTGAGGTCATTGGGATATTGATCCATGTACGAAAGAATCACCTCGGCATACGAGTCGGCCGCCGTGGCCCCTTGATCCCGCTCGAAGAGCGGGTCCCAGGACCAAGCAATGGTCTGGACCACTTCCGGCGTCTGGCTCTCGCTCATGAAGTCGTAACAGTCCGTGGCCTTTTCCGCACCCACGCAGAAGACAAGGTCATGCCGTCCGCTGGCCACCATGTCAAAGGCGGTGCCGAAGGCATAAATGCCGGTGGCCCCGCCGTTGGTGACCCGCACCAGAGGCTTGAAAGCCAGGCCCAGGTGCCCCTGGAAGGAGCATTCGGGAATGGCCTGGCGGGCGAAGATGTCGTTGTAAAGCCCGATGACCCCCGCCTCCACCCGGTCCATTTTCAACTTGGCATCCTGGAGGGCGCCGGAAACCGCCCACTGGGCCAGTTCCCAGATCGTTTTCGATAGCCAGCGCCCCCGGCAG
The DNA here is from genome assembly GCA_026388915.1 of Deltaproteobacteria bacterium. Taxonomy (GTDB): domain Bacteria; phylum Desulfobacterota; class SM23-61; order SM23-61; family SM23-61; genus SM23-61. Next base: position 2,204 of record JAPLIW010000692.1, on the reverse strand, counting down.
GGAGTGGTGAAAGCCCCCACGATGGCTACCTTTCTTTTCGCAACTTTTCTCATAAAACCCCCTTTCCTATGGTTTTCATTGCCGATTCAAATCCTTCCATCCTTTAGATAGAACCTTTCATCCCCCCTTCCGATGACTCATAAAATCGCATAGCGCATAGCCCTTCACCAGGATGGTATAGGGCATAGCGTAAATACAAAGATTTTTTCTCGCAGAGCCCGCAGGGACCGCAGAGTTAAAGTCCCCTTTACCTACCACCCCGAAAATAGATTTTTTTCCCCCCCTGCGCCCTCTGCGGCCTCGAGCGTAGCGGGCGAGAGAAAAGCCTTTCAACCGCCGGCGAGGGACAGGAAAAATTGAACTTCCTCTCCATCCTTCAGTTCGGTATTCAGTTCGCTTAATCGATCCTTTCCCCTCATGGCCCACAGGGCGCGATTGAATGTCTCCTGGTCCTTGTTCCGGAGCTGGGGAGGCATGGTGGAGCTGAAGTTTTTCTTGATCTCCATAAGAAGCTCGCCGAAGGTGCCCCCATCGGGCAATGAGACTTCCGTCCGGGCCCCTCCCATCCAATCAACCAAAATCCCATGGAATTGAACCCTTACTTTCATGCCTCATCAGGACTTATTTTTCTTTCAATCCGAAATCCGCAATCCACAATCCGCAATTTTGCTCTAGGGGTACATCTCCGCCGCCACCTGGTTGAGTCCCAGCTCCAGCAGTTTCTCTTTGGTTGGCCTCCCCGTCTTCCAATCCCACCCGCGGAACTGGTAGTAGCTTTTCAACATCTTTTCCATCTCCGGCTCGATCCCGGCCGCTGATCCTTCAGCCAGGGCGGCGGTGCAGATGCTGGGCATCCGGTCCTGTTCCCGGGTCAGGCCGAGCTTGTTGCTGACCGCCCGCTTGATGTTGACGGAACGGTCCCCCGCGGCCAACAGTTCTTTGGGGCCGAACTGCCAGCCGGTGATGGCATTCAGCATTTCACAGAGCTGAGTTGGCGGTAGGGGGGCGAACTTGCAGAGGGTGAGGGAGTCAAAGAGGTCTTTCAGGCTCTGGTACTTGGCCGCGCCTTCACTCTTTCCCTCCGATGAGAGCCTCTCCCCCGGCAGGATCATGTACTCCAGGACCATGTTTCCCAGATCCACATTGTAGTAGTCCCCTTTGAGATGGCACGCCCCGCGGGGGCCGGTGGCATAGGACAGGGCCATGCCATGGAAGGCCCGGGCGTCATGCATGGGCATTTCCAGACCCTTTACCTGAGCGGCCTCATCGACGCTGCGGTTGAACTCCTTGGCCATGGCCAGAGTCCCCTGGGAAAGGATCTTGCCGATGCCCTTCTGGGCGATGATCTTCTCCAACAGTTTGACCACTGCTTTCCCGTCGCCCCACTTCAGTTCGAAACCCACCCGCTTTTTCTTCAATACCCCTTTTTCGTAAAGGTAGAAAGCGTAGGCCACGCTCACGCCTGCGGAGATCGTATCGATCCCATGGACATTGCAGAGATGGTTGGCCCGCACGATGGAATCCAGGTCGGTGTTCATGCACAGAGGCCCGAAGGCCACTGCGGTCTCGTATTCCGGTCCATCCACGTTGAGCCCCGGCTTGAAATCCACCAGTTCCCGCCCGCAGCCGATGGGACAGCCCAGGCAGGCGTAATTACGGACTGTGTAGGCCTGGCGTAGCGCCTGTCCGGTGATTTTGGATACCGGGAAGATGGCCTTGGTGAAGTATTTGGCCGGCGCATCCCCCAGGGTCATGGCCATGTCCATGTACATCATGGTTCCGTACTCCCGGAAGGCGACGGAGACCAGATTTCCGTTAATGGTAGCCACCGCCTGCCTGGCCAGCTCCCTCACTTTCTCCGCATTGGCCAGTTCCGGCCGCAGGTTGCCCGAAGCCGCCACCGCCTTCAGGTTCTTCGAGCCCATGAGGGCGCCCAGGCCGCACCGCGCGGCGGCGCGCCCGCTGTCGTTCATGATGCCGGCGAATTTGATCAGCTTCTCTCCCGTGGAGGCTATGCAGGCGACGCTCGCCGAATCATCTTTCAGTTCCTCTTTGACGGCCTGTTGGGTCTGATAACTGTCTTTTCCCCAGAGATGGGAGGCATCCCGCAACTCGGCTTTTCCCTCTTTCAAATACAGATAAACCGGCCGATCGGCCCTCCCTTTCACCAGCAGGCCGTCCCATCCGGACCCTTTTAGGCGGAA
>JAPLIW010000452.1 GCA_026388915.1 Deltaproteobacteria bacterium | reverse complement strand
ATCTGTGTCCATCTGTGTCCCATTTGAATTCTGGGTCAGCTTTTTTTCAGCGGCGGCCAGGACTTCCTCCACGGTGATGGAGGTCATGCATTCCAGGGTGCCGCATTTTTTCCGGAAACAGGGGCTGCAGGGGAGATCTTTCCGGATCACCCGGTTATGGTTCCCGTAAGGGCCCGTCCTCCAGGGGGCGGTGGGGCCGAAGAGGGCGATGAGCGGCGCCTTCACCGCCGCCGCCAGGTGCATGGGTCCGGTGTCGGTAGTCACCACGAGGTCCGCCAGGGAAAAGATTCCGGCCAATTCCTTCAGGCTGGTCCTGCCCGCCAGATTCAGGACTTTGCGGCAACGGCCTGCCCGATTCAGAATTTCGGCCACCGGTTCCACATCCTGCGGGCTTCCGGTAACCACCACCGACGCGTCCTTTTCCACCAGGGCGGAAATCAGCCCGGCGAAGCTATCCAGGGGCCACTGTTTGGTTTCCCACTTGGCCATGGGATGGATGACCACGATGGGACGGGAGAAGAAGCCGTTCTGCCGGAGGAGATTCTCCGCTTTTTCCCGCGATTCGTCGGGAACGGGGAATTCCAGGGTCGCCCCATCGACGGGAACTCCCATCTGGGAGACGAGGTCGAGATAACGATCCAGGGCATGCCGTTCGATGCTCAGGGGGCGGTAGCGTTCGTTGGTGAAGAGGTAATTTCCCTCTTCGGCGATCCCGGCGGAAGGCCGGAACCCGATTTTACGGCGCCCGCGGATCAGCAGCAGCAGGATGCCGCTCTTCAGGATCCCGTGGTTGTCAATAACCATGTCGTAATCCTGGCTTCTCAGCTCTCGGAGAAATTGGCCGATCTCCTTAAGGGTTCCGCGGATTTTTCCTCTCCGGCAGAATCCCCGCAGCCAGGATTTGCGCCGGCTGATGATCACTCGATCCAGGGCCGGATGCTCGCGGAGAATGTCGCAGGCATCTTCCTCCACCAGCCAGTCGATGCGGGCCTTGGGGTATTGGTTCTTTAACGCCTTCACCATGGGGAGGGTCTGAATGACATCTCCGATGGCGCTGAGTTTGACGATGAGAATGGAACGGGGATCCTCCCCCCTGGCTGAATTCATGGTTGCTCCGCCCGGTTCAGGACCCACTGGACGGCTTCGTAGAGATCCGCGGCGATGTGGGAAGGCGGTTTCGGCCAGTTTGCTTTTTTGCCCAGGGTCTCCGCCCCGTGCCCGGTCAGAAGCAGCACCGTTTCCGCCCCGATTCTCTGTCCGCACTCCACATCCGAAAAATGGTCCCCGATCATGAACGCCGAGGAAAGGTCCAGGTTGAGATCGGCGGCGGCTTTCTCCAAAAGGCCCGTGGCCGGCTTGCGGCAGTTGCACTCCCGAAGGTAGGGGGGAAGCCCGTCGGTGGGATGGTGGGGGCAGTAGTAAACCCCATCCAGCTCCGCCCCCTCGGCTCTTAGCAGACGAATCATCTCGGCATGCAGGTCCTCCAGGATGGCTTCCGGAAAATACCCCCGCGCTACGCCGGCCTGGTTGCTGATCACCACCACCTTGAATCCCCCCCGGTTCAACAGGCCCACCGCCTCGCCCGACCGGGGGATCAGTTTCATCTGGTCCACCGAATTCAGGTACCCCACCTCTTCGCAGATGGTTCCATCACGGTCCAAAAATACAACCCGGTGCTTCATTATAAAAAATTCCCTGTATCCCGGTAGCACCAACCATGATGAACTCGTAAAAAGTCGCAATTCCATAGAATTCGTCATTCCGGCGAAAGCCGGAATCCAGTTATTTCAAGATGTTCTGGACCCCGGCTTTCGCCGGGGTGACGCTCCAAGAGACTTTTTACGAGATCATCAACCATGGAAGGATGGAATAAAATCCCAAATACCAAATTCCAAACTCCAAACAAGCACCAAATTCCAATTCTCCAAACAAGCTGCCGAAACCAGGCTTCGAATTTCGGTCATTGGAATTTGGAATTTATTCTTCCCCTTGCATTTTCGTTCATATTCCACATTCGTTTCACTGCTTCAAATACCTCCTCCACGCTTACGGCTTCCATGCACTCCCGTTTCTGGGGGCATTTATTTTTCAAACAGGGAGCGCAAGATAATCCCTTGTAAATAACCCGGCTAGTCGCCCCCAGGGGGCCGGTTCTCGACGGGTCGGTGGACCCGAAAATGGCCACCAGGGGCACTCTCAGGGCCGCGGCCACGTGCATGAGCCCCGAATCGTTGGTGACGAAGACCCGGCAGCGGGCGATGATCGCCATGGCCTGGCCCAGGGTTGTCTTCCCGGTCAGGTCGGCGGCTTTCGGCCCGACGATTCGTAAAATCGGCGAAGCCGCCGCCCGATCTCCCGCGCTACCCAGGATCAACAAATGCCCGCCCAGCTCCCCGGAGATGCGCCGCCCGAGTTCTCCAAACCGCTCGGGAAACCACTCCTTGGCCGATCCATATTGAGAGCCGGGGCTCAAGCCGACGAAAGGTCCTTCCCCGCCCCCCGCGGACTTCAAGACCGCGCCGGCATCCGGGATCCACGCTTGGGGGACTTGAAGGGAAGGAATGTCCGACCCCGCCTGAAGGCCCAGAGAACGAATGAGGTGGAGATAATATTCGACCTGGTGTCCCCTCTTTACCTTTCCGTCCACCGGTACCCGGTGGGTCAGGAGGATTCCCCTTCCATCTGTGCCATACCCCGCGCGCCGGGGGATTCCGGCCATAAAGGAGAGAAGCGCGGAGTCGAAGGAATTGGGCAGGTGCAGGGCCAGGTCGAAACACCCCTTCTTTAACTCCTGCGCGAGCCGCCATCTTCCCTTGATTCCCCCATGAACGCCCGGGCTCAGGTAGGGGATGACCCGGTGAACCCCCGGAAAGGGGGAAAACAGGTCCCCCACCCATGGTTTGGCCAGGATGGTCACTTCGGCCCGGGGAACCCCCCGGCATACCGAGGCAACCGCCGGAAGGCTCATGACCGCATCCCCCACCCAGTTGGCCGAACGAATGAGGACTCTCCGGACTCCTTCCCAGGGGGTTTGAACCGCTTCTCCCATGCTTTCAAACCCCTTTCACTCGCCTAGCCTGCCAGGGACGGGTTTTCCACCTCTGATGAACCCACAGCCAGTGATCCGGATTGTCGCGGATATACCGTTCGATGACTTGGGTGAAAAGCTGCGTGTTCTGGAGCACATCGGCATCCTTATTCACCGTCCGGATCAGGGGAATCTCGGGCTCAATGATGGCCCGGTATCCTCCGTCTTTTCCCCGGAGGTTGAATACCGGAAGAACCGCGGCCCCGGTCTTGAGCGCCAGGAGGGCCATGCCGGTATTGGTGCAGGCCTCCTCCCCGAAAAAATCAACAAAAACCCCCTCCTGCCAGGCCATATTCTGGTCCAGCAGGATCCCCACGGTCTTTCCCCCCTTCAGCAGCCGGAGGATCTGCCCCATGGCTTTCTGCTTGGGAATCGACCGGTTACCCGTGCTCGTACGGAGTCGTTTCACCACTCCATCCAGGAAGCGGCTGTCCATTGGACGGAAGACCACATACGAAGGGTGACCGGAAAAGAGGGGAAACGCCGCGGCCATCCATTCCCAGTTCCCGTAATGGGCGGTGAGAAAAAGAACCCCTTTTCCTTTTTCCCGGGCGCGATGGAAGTTCTCCAGTCCTTCGAAGGAAACATACCGGCCGATATTCCTTTCGCTCAGCCGGGGAGTGAAGGTAAACTCCGCGGCCACCCGTCCCAGGTTGGTGAAAGCCGAACGGGCAATGGCTTCTCTTTCTTTTATTCCCTTTTCCGGAAAAGCCAGGGCCAGGTTTCTCAGGGCGATGCGCCGGTGGCGATCATCCAGGGCATAGAGGAAACGGCCCAGCTTTTCAAAAAAAAATATTCTCCAGGAAAGAGGAATTAGATTCAGGGCCCATAGAAAACAACCTGCCAGGAGGGATCGCCCCCGTTCGGCCTCCTCTTTCATGCGTTTCGATCCAACCGTTCAAAGAGAAATGTTTCAAAGCGGGTCAGGTCCTCTTCCGGAAACAGGTGCCGCACCGACAGGGCCCACAGGGGGACCGTTCCGGGGGGGAAATCTTGGATCCGGACCATATCCTTTTCCGTCGTGACCATGGCCTCGGCACCCACCCGCAGCGCTTTTTCCCTCAGCCGCTCCAGGTCTTTCCCTTCATAGGCATAATGATCGGGAAAAGTCTCGAACCCCACAATTTCGGCCTCTAGTCCCCTCAGGGTTTTTTCGAAGGACTCGGGCCGGGCCAGGCCGGAAAAGGCCAAAATCCTCTTTTTTTTCAGATCTAGGGGAGACAAAACCCTTTCCTGCCCCCAGACTATAATTTCTTCCGGCTCGTACCGGACCCGGAAAACGGGCCTCCCTTCCGAAAGATTCATGAATCTTTTCCCCAATTTGATTATCATATCATCCGCTCCCCCCTTTGTCAAAACCAGGGCGTCGGCGCGGTGGACCTGGCTTAAGGGTTCCCGTAGTTCCCCCCGGGGGAAGAGCCTGCCATTCCCGAAGGGGGAGAAGGAATCCAAAAGAAGAAAATTCAAATCCCGGTTCAAAGCCAGGTGCTGGTACCCGTCATCCAATATGAGCACTTCGGTCCGGAAACGATCGATAGCGAAACGTCCCGCCACCCATCTTTCCCGCCCCACGATGATTGGGACTCCTTTCAGCTTCCGGGCGAGGAGGCAGGGTTCATCTCCGGCCTGGAGGGGATCCATGAGGATCCTATCCCCGTCGGAAACCAGGGCACAAGGTCCCTCATATTTTCCTCTATACCCCCGGGAGAGGACCGCCGCGCGGTAACCCCGGCGGCGGATCATTTCGGCCAGCAGGATCACAAAGGGAAACCTTACCGCCAAGCCATAGAGAAAGGAAAGGAACGTGAGGGGGGCCAGGAGGATCCTGGAGGGGAGATTTTCTCCCGGATTACGGATCAGACGATGGAGGAAAGTCTTTAAAGTGGTCATGGACCTGGAGGATCGGTCTTTCCTCCCCGGGGGAACGCCGCCTTCTCGCCTTCCTTTTCGGAGACGGCATCGTCCGCGTGGTTGCTGTCCTGGAACTGCAGCAGGTAGAGCTTTTTGTATTCCCCGTCCCTGGCCAGCAGTTCTTCGTGGGTCCCCTCTTCCACGATCTCCCCGTTGGAAAGGACCATGATCCGGTTGGCTTTGCGGATGGTAGAGAGACGATGGGCGATGACCAGCGTGGTCCGGCCCTCCATCAGGTATTCCAGCGCCTTTTGCACCTCAATCTCCGATTCGGAGTCCAGGGAAGAGGTGGCCTCGTCCAGGATCAAGATGGGGGCGTTCTTCAGCAGGGCCCGGGCGATGCTGATACGCTGGCGCTCCCCGCCGGAGAGCTTGACTCCCTGCTCCCCGATGATCGTATCGTAGCCCTGGGGCAGATTCTGGATAAAGCCCTGAGCGTAAGCCGCTTCGGCCGCCTTGACGATCTCTTCAAAAGGCTGGTCGATGTTGCCGTAGGCAATGTTGTTCCGGACCGTGTCATTGAAAAGGATGGTCTGCTGGGTGACGATGCCGACCCTGTGCCGCAAAGACTCCAGCCGGTAATCGCGGATGTCCACGCCGTCAATCGCGATCTTTCCCGCAGTCACGTCGTAAAAGCGCGGCAGGAGGTTGACCAGGGTGGTCTTCCCTCCCCCGCTCGAACCGACGAAGGCCACCATCTCCCCCACCCGGATGCGCAGGTTGATGTTCTTAAGGACCCAATCCTCCTCATATTTGAAAGAAACGTCCTCATATTCAATGCCCCGGGAGACGGAAGGGAGCGCTTTGGCTTCCGGTTTGCTCTGAATCTCGGGAACGGCATCGAGGACCTCAAAAATCCGCGCGGCGGCGGCCAGCCCCTGCTGCACCGTGTTGTTGACCCCGCTCAGCCTCTTCACCGGCTCATACAGCATGAGCAGGGCGGCCAGGAAGGAGAAGAAGGTCCCCGGGGTCGCCCCGCCCTGGATGACGTTGTATCCCCCATAGAAAACGATGAAGGCAATTCCTACCCCGCCGAGGAACTCCATGAGCGGATGGGAAATCGCCTTCACCCGCACCGATTTGATGAGAATCCCGAAGAGGCGCCGGTTTTCTTTGGCGAAGCGCCGCCGCTCATGGTCTTCCATGTTGAAAGCTTTGACGATCCGCGCCCCGGTGAGGGTCTCCAGGAGGATGGTGCTGAGGTTAGCCATGGCCGATTGGCTGCGGGTACTGTAACTGCGCAGCTTCCGGCCGAACTTGACGATGGGAACCACCGCCACCGGAAAGACCACCATGGCGATCAGGGCCAGTTTCCAGTCCCGGTAAAAGATCACCGCCACCAAACCAACCAGGGTGAAGACATCTTTCAAAAGTCCGGTGACCGCATCGGTCACCGCCCCCTGAATCATATTCACGTCGTTGAGGATGCGGGACATGAGAACCCCGGTGGGGTTGCGGGTGAAGAAGGAAAGGGATAGAGATTGAATGTGGTTGTAAATCTTTTCCCGCAGGTCGGCGATGATCCGCTGGCCCACGTAGGACATGAGAAAAGCCTGCCCGTAATCGAAAAACCCCTTGAGGAGGAAGATCCCGATGATGGCCAGGGGGATCAACTTCAGCATGGTCAGATCTTTCTTGAAAAATACGTCGTCCAGGACCGGTTTGACCAGGAAGGCAGACCCCGCCGTGGCGGCGGAGACAAAGAGCATGCAGACCATGGCTCCGGCCAGGTGCTTCCAGTAGGGTTTGACGAATTCCAGAAGTCTTCGATAAAGACCCATAAGAGCAGCAATTTGGCTCATAGCTCATAGCTGATGGCAACGACTATGAGCCTCTGAGCAATTTGGCTCATAGCTCATAGCTGATAGGAGAAAATCTTTTGCTATGAGCC
>JAPLIW010000659.1 GCA_026388915.1 Deltaproteobacteria bacterium | reverse complement strand
TGCCACGAATTTTTTGCGCCCTTCCCGAGCGAATTCCCCCCCTCTCTCCGGGTTTTCCCGAGAAAAGGGAGGGGGGTCCGGAGGGCAGCCGGCTATTTCAAATCCTTGGGCGGCTGGGCGGAGAAAAAGATGTCTCCGTAGTTGATCTCCGCCGAGCTCTGGGTATGCTGGGTGTTGATGTAGAGGAGGACGCCTCCCACTTCGGGGGGATTTTCCTGAAAATTCTTCTTGTAGTCCTCGTAGACGTTCCGGGTCTCCCAGATCCACTGTCCCAACTTCTCCGTCCCGGTCTGCAGGACAACATACTTCATCTTGCTGTAAGCTATGCTCGTCCCGGCGGTTCCTGCCGGGGTCGCGGCGTCCCAGACGTATCCCATGGAGCGGGTGTTAAGTATGGAGGGAAAGCGGGGAAAGAGAACATAGATCTGGCCGGCCTGGTCATCGGTTTCGCGTTTCCGGATGTCCCCGCCCTTGGGAAGGCGGGTTGCCTTCCACCTCCAAGTGAGATAGGGGTACTTGCGGATGTCAAAAGAAAATTCCTTCTTGATCCCAAAAGCGTCATTGACGCTCAAGAGCCGGACGGAAGGAAGGTCCCTCTCCTGTCCCACGGCGATTTTGGACTGGGGCCCCAATTCTTTCTCCTCAGACCAACCCTTCGGGATTCCCTTTTCGTCCACCCCCCCCGTAAAGCGGTCGACGATGAATCTTTCCTGTTTTTCCTCCGAAGCTGAGTAGGTGCACATTCCCAAGATCAATACGACGGCGAAAAAAAACCCCAGAGATCGCACGCTTATTTCCCCCTTTTCCCTAAACCTTCTCCCTCAACCTCAACCTTGACCTCGACCTTAACCTTGACCTTAACCTTTTTCTATCCCACCTCATCATAAGCCCGGATCCTGAATTTCACCCCCAGCTCTTCTTCGGCCAGCCTCCGACACGCCTCCAGGTCCGCTCCCGGCATGGCCAATGCGGTTGCCGTAACCTCGGGAATGAATTTTTTGGCTTCCCGGAGGAAATCCAGGACCCCCTCGAACCCCTTTTCCCCGAAGGGCGACCGGCAGAGGCGATGGTATTTCTCCGCGTTTTCGGCATTCAGGCTCACCGACACGGCATCGACCAGCCCTTTCAGTTCGGGCAGGATGTTCCGGCCATAGATCAGGTTGGCTTGCCCGTCCGTGTCGATTCGAATCCTGGCCCCTTTATTCTTCAACTCCGCAGCCACCGTTTTGACCACCTCCAGCCGCAGCAGCGGCTCCCCGAAACCGCAGAAGACGATCTCGCTGTATCGCTTCGGATCTCCGATCGCTTCCAGCAATTCCCCTGCCTCGGGCTCCCGGGATAGCTCCAGGTCGTGCCCTTTTACCACAAAAGATGCATTCTTCCAGCAAAAGGTGCATCGGTTGGAACAGCGATTGGTGAGGTTCAGGTAGAGAGAGTTGCGGATGGGGTAAACGATCTTCCCCTTGGGGATTTCCTCCCCTATCCCGAAGAGGAGCTTGGCATTCAGGGAAGTGATCCGGGCCACGTCCTCGAAGCTCAGGCCCTTCAGCTCCGCCACCTTCTCCGCCGTCTTGAGGATATAAGCCGGCTCGTTCCTCTTGCCCCGGTACGGCTCCGGAGCCAGATAGGGGCAATCCGTCTCCAGGAGGATCTTTTCCAGGGGAAGCTGCTTTACCACCTCATGCTGAACCGTGGACTTTTTGAAGGTCACGGTCCCGGGGATGGAGAGGTAGAACCCCATTTGGATCACCCGCTGCGCCATCTCCGGATCTCCGGAGAAGCAGTGGAAAACCCCCCGCCAGGAGCCGTTTTTCTCTTCCTCCAGGATGCGAAGCGTCTCTTCATGGGCATCCCGGTCGTGAATGACGATGGGCAGGCGGAGATCCAGTCCCACCCTCAAAAGCTCGCGGAACCGGGTCAACTGGACTTCCCGGGGAGAGTGGTTGCGGAAAAAATCCAGCCCGATCTCCCCGAAAGCCACCACCTTTTTCTCCCGGGAGAATTTTCGCAGGGCGTCATAATCTCCCCCGGCGATGTCTTTGACCTCATGGGGATGGATGCCCAGGGCGACATAAACAGAAGGATGCCGGGCGGCAATCTGCAGGGCTTTTTCAATGTCCGGGAGGGTCGTGCCCACGGTAATCATATAGCCCACCCCGGCCTCCAGGGCCCGGGCGATCACCCGCTCCCGGTCCCGGTCGAAGTCTTTCATCTCCAGATGGCCGTGAGAATCGACGAGCATTTCAAAAAACCCGTCCCAATGCGGAATGCGGAATTCAAACCCCTGTTTCGTGCACGGTTTTCTCATTCCGAATTCGGCATTCCGAATTCCGAATTTGTTAAAGTTCTCCCATCTCCTTCAAGAACTCTCTCAGCCTGATCAGCTTGAGGTCCCGTTCTTTCATAATCTCTTCCGTGGACCGACCGCTATATTCATAATACCCACTGCCGGTCTTCACCCCCAGCTTTCCCTGCGACACCAGTTTGTCCAGCGTCTCCGAACGGGGTCTCTGGGGGGGGACCTTGTAGGTCATGTTGCTCTTGATCTTCTGGGACAAATCCAGGCCGGTAAAATCCATGCGTTTCACCAGGCCGAGGATGGGCATGCGCAGCGCAAAACTGGCTTTGGTCGCCGTATCAATATCTTCCGGGCTGGCGTAGCCGTTGTCCAGGAGATGCATCACTTCATTCTGGAGGGCGCTCTGCAGCCGGTTGGCGATAAACCCGGGCAGGAACTTGGTAAGCACGATGGGCTTCTTCCCCACTTTGATCATGAGGGCCTTAACCACGTCCACCGTCGCCTGGGAAGTCTGGGGGCCCTTTACGATCTCCACCAGGGGGACGATATGGGGCGGAGCGAACCAGTGGGCGATGAGGACCTTGTCCGGCCGTTTCGTTTCCACGAACTTGAAGATATCCATGTAGGAGGTGTTGCTGGCCAGGATGGCTCCGGGCGGGCAGATCTTGTCCAGCCGGCTGAACATCTCTTTTTTGGCAGCCTGGTCTTCGATGATCGCCTCGATGACCAAATCGGCGCTCTTTCCCGCTTCTTCCAGCTTGGCGGTGGTATGAATTCGCTTGAGAATCGGTTCTTTCTGACTCTTCTCCACAACCCCCAGTTCAATGAGGGTATCCAGGTTCGAAGCAATCAGCTTCCTGGCCCGGGCCAGGATCTCTTCCTTCACGTCATTCAGCCAGACGTTGCATCCCCCCTGGGCAAAAACCTGGGCCAGGGAATGCCCCATGGTCCCCGCCCCGATGATGGCCACATTCCGAATCTCACTCATGATGATCTCTCCTTTATTCTAAATTGAGACGCAGATTTTCGCAGATACCCGCAGATATAAAATTGTTGCCCATGTATAAAATGTCAAGCGTAGCACCCGAAATGGCTGAGGACTCATACTGGATTTTTTTATTTTCCTGGAAATCTGCGTTCATCTGCGTCCCATTAAATGGTTCTTCCGACAAAGAATCCCTCATGAACAGCCTGATAGATCTTTCTTGGCTCCCGGCAGTCGCCGATAACCTGCACCTCGGGGAAACTTTTTCTCAAGGGCTCCAGCAAGTCCTGGTTGGGCTTGAGTCCCAGAGCAAGAATCACCGAATCGGTCCCCACTTCCTTCCGGTTCCCGCTCCGGTCGGAAAGCAGGACTCTTCCTTCTTCGATTTTCTCCAATCTCCAGTTGAGGAAGGTCGAAACCCCGCGCTCCTTCAACAAATGCAGGAGGGCCGCTCGGGAGCGGTTCTCCAGGTCAAGGGCCAGCCCGCCCATCATTTCCACCACCACGACCTTCTTACCCAAAGACGCCAGGTGCGCGGCGATCTCGCATCCCATGGCCGCCCCGCCGGCCACCAGAACCCGGTCTCCCGGCTGAAATTTTCCGGAGAGCAAATCGAGGGCGCTGGCCGCAAAAGATTTCTGCACTCCCGGGATTTCCGGGACCGGCATGGTCGAGCCCGCAGCCAAAACAACAGCGTCCGGATTGAGTTCCTTCACCAGATCCAGGGTTGCCCGACGCCCCTCTAAGACTTCCACACCCGTTTTTTTCACCTGAATTTTAAGATATTGGAGAAAACTCCGCAACTCTTCCTTGAAATCCGGCACGGACGCATAACGCAGGAGACCCCCCAGTTCATTCTCCTTCTCGATCAGCGTCACCTTGTGCCTTCTTAAGGCCAGAACGCGCGCGGCTTCCATGCCCGCGGGTCCCCCCCCGATTACAACCACCTGCTTGGGCTTGGAGGCCGGGTGGATTTTGAGCGTCCTCTCCCGCCCCACTTCGGCGTTCACCGCGCACCGCTGGGTTTTGCCCTGCCGGACCCGCGAGCTGCATCCCTCGTTGCAGCGCAGGCAGGTGCGGATGTCTTCCGGACGGCCGGACTGGATTTTCCTGGGTAATTCCGGGTCGGCGATCAGCGCCCGCCCCATGGCAATCAGGTCGGCCCGTTTCTTCTTCAGGGACTCTTCGGCCAGAGAGGGATCATGGATGGCTCCCACGGCAACGACCGGTATCTTCACCGCCTGTTTGATCCCTTCGGCCAGATGCAGGAGGTATCCCTTGGGGAAATACATGGGGATGACGAAGTGCTCCCCCACTTCGATGATCCCGCCGGATACATGAAGGTAGTCGATCCCTCTCTCCTCCAGCCTGCGGGCAAAGGCCCGGGTCTCTTCCAGGGTGATTCCGCCCTCGATGAACTCCTCCCCGCTCATCCGGTAGCCCACCACGTAATCCGGCCCCACCCTGGCCCGGACCCGCTCCAGGGTCCGCAGGGCAAAGAGCCCCCGGTCTTTTCCGTAGATGTCCGTCCGGCGGTTGGTGTAGGGGGAAAGGAATTGGGCCATCAGGTACCCGTGGGCCCCGTGAAGCTCCACTCCGTCGAACCCTGCCGTCTTAGCCCTTCGCGCCGCCTCGGCAAAGGAATCCATGGCGGCCTCGATCTCCTCCAGGGTCATCTCCCGGGCCATTTCCCCGGTGTATCCGGGCATGGCCGAAGGAGCCATGGGCTGGCGTCCCATGAATTTGGCCGAGGTAGAGCGCCCGGCATGGCAGATCTGCAGAATCGCTTTGGCCCCCCATTCCTGAATGGCCTCCGCTAGATCGCCGAGCCCCGCTATGAGCTGGTCCGAATAAGCTCCCAGTTGGCCCTGGTTGGCCTTGCTCTCTTTTTCATCGATATAGCAGTACTCCACGATGATCAGGCCCGCCCCGCCTTTTGCCCGCTCGGCGTAATAATCGATGAGTTTCTGGGAAACGATCCCGTCCGGATCGCAAAGCCGGGAAAGCATGGGGGCCATGATGATGCGGTTTCGCAGGACCAGGTTCTTCATCTGAAAGGACTGCATGAGATGGGGAAATTCCATGTTTCTTCCTTTCGATATTCGTGTATTCTATAATCTACCCTATGCTCTCTTCTCTTCGTCCTAAACTACTTACGTTCAATTTCTGAAATTTTTACTGAGCAAAAAGCATCCCCCCCACCCTGACCCTCCCCCTCGAGGGGGGAGGGGAGGGAGGGGGTGATTCCTTTTGGCTGCGGCTCTGCCGCGCTGTGCGGATTCTATCCCGTTTTCCGCGGAGGAATGTGCAGGGCCATCCCATCCACGTCGAGGGCGGCTTCTTTCAGCGCCTCCGTGAGGGTCGGATGCGGGTGGATGGTCTGCGCGATGTCCTGCGCCGTGCCTTCCATCTGCATGGCCAGGACCGCCTCTCCGATCAGGTCGGTGGCATGGGGGCCAAAAATGTGGACCCCGAGGACTTCCCCATATTTCGCGTCCGAAAGGATCTTCACAAACCCGTTGCGTTCTCCGATTACCGCCGCTTTGCCGTTGGCGGAAAAAGGGGATCTTCCCACCCGGTAATCATATCCCCCTTCTTTCGCTTCCTTCTCGGTCATTCCTACCGATGCGACCTCCGGCAGAGTATAGACACACCGGGGCACGGCATGGGATTCCAACTGGACCTCCCGCCCCATGGCATTTTCCGCCGCTACTTCCCCCTGGGCCGAAGCATAATGGGCCAGGAGCCATTTCCCGGTGGCGTCCCCGATGGCATACACGCCGGGGCTGTTCGTCTCCATCCTGGAGTTGACCTCGATTCCCTTCTTGCCGGCCTGAATCCCCGCTTCCTGAAGGCCCAGATTTTCCAGGTTGGGTTTTCTTCCCACGGCTACGAGAACGACCTCGGCCTCGAAGGCCTTTTCTGAATCCCCCTGCTGAACCAGGACTTTCTTTTTTCCCTCCCCGATCTCGATAATTTCTTTCACCTGGGAGCCGGTGAAGAACTGGATCTTAAAGTGCCGGAGGGATTTTTCCAGCGCGGAGGCCACCTCGGCGTCCTCGGTGGGGAGGATCTGGGGCAGCATTTCAACGATGGTCACCTTGGTTTTCAGGGCCGCGAAGATGGTCCCGAACTCCAGGCCGATCGGCCCGGCGCCGATGATCACCATGGAGTCCGGAATCCGGGTGAGCTGTAAAACCCCGTTGCTGTCCATGACCCCGGGAAGGCCGGCCCCGGGGATGGGAAGCCGGGCCGAAATCGATCCGGGAGCCAATATGACTTTGCGGGCCTCATAGACCGCGGTCTGGTTCTTTTGATCCAGAACCTGGATTTTCCGTGGGGATAGAAGGCTGGCTTTTCCTTTAATCACCTCGATCCCGTTGGCCTTCATCAGCCCGGAAACCCCCGCCACCAAGGTTTTGACCGCCCGATCCTTGCGGGCCATCAGCTTGTAAAAATCCACGGATACTCCGGTGACTTCAACCCCGAATTCCTTCGCCCCCTCCACGGACTCCAGGAGTTCCACTCCCCGGAGAAGGGCCTTGGTGGGGATGCATCCCCAGTTGAGGCAGGTCCCCCCGAGCTCTTCCTTCTCAATCAGGGAAACCTTTCCCCCCAGCTGGGCGGCCTTGATGGCCGCCACATAACCCCCGGGTCCGGCGCCGATAAGGACGAGGTCTTTCTCCGCCATCCTTATCCACCGAACAGCTTGTAGGGGCGATTCGCGAATCGCCCCTACGATCATGGGCAATTTTCAAAGACGCCATGTACAGCCTATTGCTTCAAGCACAGCGGTCCACAAGACACGTCCTTGGGCCGTTCCTCAAGCGTTTTTACTGATCTTTCATCCGTGTTGATCCGCGTTCATCCGCGTCCAAAAGAATTCGGAGCTTGTAGGGGCGACCCGCCGGGTCGCCCCTACGGAGTTCGGAGTCAAAGGCAATAAAGCCCTGTATTTAACTTTAGGCACTCGTAACTTTCGACACTTTCTTATCTATGTTCATCTGTGTTTATTTGTGTCCCATTAGGTTTTTTTATTTGAGCCTTGGATCGATCGAGTCCCGGATCCCCTCCCCCAGGAGGTTGTAGCCCAGGACGGTGATCAGAATGGCCAGCCCCGGATAGAGGGAGAGCCACCAGGCGATCTCGATATTGTCTTTCCCCGCGGTCAGGATGTTGCCCCAGCTGGGGGTCGGCGGCTGAACCCCGATTCCCAAAAAGCTCAAGGCCGATTCCGTGAGAATGGCCCCGGCTACCCCCAGGGTGGCCGAAACCAGGACCGGAGCCAGGGCGTTGGGAAGGATATGGCGGAAGATGATGCGGAAATCCTTGGCCCCCAGGGCCTTTTCGGCCATGGCGTAGTCCCGCTCCTTCAGACTGAGGAACTCGGCCCGCACCAACCGGGCCACGCCCATCCAGCCGGTTACCCCGATGACGATCATGATGTTCCAGATGCTCGGCTCCAGGAAGGCGATCACCGCCAGGATCAGAAAGAAGGTGGGGAAACAGAGCATGATGTCCACAAAACGCATGATCAGGTTATCCGTCCACCGCCCGTAATAGCCCGCCAACGATCCCAGGAAAACCCCGATCAGGGCCGCAATCCCCACGGCCACGAACCCCACCAGAAGGGAGATCCGGGAGCCCCAGATCATCCGACTGAGGACATCCCTCCCCAGGGAATCCGTTCCGAACAAATGCTTCCCAGTGGGCTCCTCGAGCACCCGTTGGATTTCGATCTGGCCGGGATCATAGGGGGAAATCCAGGGGGCGAACACGGCCACGACGAAGAGGACCAGGACGATGACGCCCCCCAGAAGGGCCAGCTTGTTCTTCCGGAACCTCTTCCAGAAGAGCCGGCTCAGGGTTTCCTGCCTGGCTTGATTATCTTGGTATGGGTCCATTATCTCTTGATCTTTTAGTCCTGAGACCTTTGTGCTCTCTGTGTCCTTTGTGGCTAGATAGTTTTGCTTTTTTTATGTCTGCCGGATCCTCGGGTCGGCCAGGGCATAAGAGAGATCCGCGATCAGATTTCCGATCAGCGTCAAGACCGCCCCGATCACCAGGATCCCCATGATGGTGGGATAGTCCCGGGCCATGACGCTGGCGTAAAAGAGCTGCCCCATACCCGGGATGGCAAAGATGGTCTCAAAAATGACGCTGCCCCCGATCAGCCCGGGAACGGATAAGCCCAGAATGGTGATGACCGGCATGAGGGCGTTGCGCAAGGCGTGTTTGAAAATGACCGTCCGGGTGGACAGGCCCTTGGACCTGGCGGTGGTGATGTAGTCCTGGCGGATCACTTCCAGCATGTTGGAACGCATGTACCGGGAAAGACCGGCGAGCCCTCCAGAGGCGGTAATAAATAAAGGAAGGATGAGATGGCTGACCCGGTCCCATACCTGGACGGACGCGGGGAGGTACTCATAGTTCAGGGACTTGAGCCCCGAGATGGGGAGCCAGCCCAGCTGCACTCCGAAGAGGATCATGAGGAGAAGCGCCAGCCAGAAATGGGGGACGGCAAAGCCGATGAAAACAACGACCGTCGTGATTTTATCAAAAAGGGTGTCCTGGTGGGTGGCCGAAAGGACCCCGATGGGAACCGCCAGGAAAAAGATGATCACCAGCGAGACCACATTGAGAAAGATGGTAATGGGCATCCGCTCCAGGATCTTGTCGGCCACCTTTCTCCCGTCCTGGGAGAAAGAGATGCCAAAGTCCAGGGCCACCAGGCGCCGAACCCAGTTCCAGTACTGGATATGCAGCGGCTGGTCTAGGCCGTAAAAAGCCCGCATCCTCTCCTTCACCTCGGCCGTGGCCTTGGGATTGAGGTCCGTGGCCATGTCGATGGGTGACCCCGGGGCCAGATGGATGACCCCGAAGGAGATGATGGTGATCCCGATGAAGAGGGGGATCATGAGGAGCAGACGCTTAATCAGGTAGAATCCCATGGCTCCTTCACAAAGGAAGCTTGTTTCTTATCATAAACTTGGAAAGGAAGGGGAGGCAAGAGAAACTTCACGGAAATACAACAGAATGAATGGGACACGGATGAACGCGGATAAAGAACCTATGGCTCCCCCCCAACCCCCCTTTGCAAAGGGGAAGGTGTGAA
Organism: Deltaproteobacteria bacterium; assembly: GCA_026388915.1. Classification (GTDB taxonomy): domain Bacteria; phylum Desulfobacterota; class SM23-61; order SM23-61; family SM23-61; genus SM23-61. The sequence continues at coordinate 202 of JAPLIW010000659.1, read as the reverse complement.
AAAATCGAATTAGTTCTTTTTTACGTCATTCCGGCGAAAGCCGGAATCCAGTGTTTTCAAGGATTTACGAACTTACTGGACCCCGGTTTTCACCGGGGTGACGGCTGAAAATCAATTTTTTCACACCTTCGGGGGGCAGGGGGGATTTCTGGGAGATCCTTTCAGAAGGCGAATAGCTGCCCCTTTTTCAAAAAGCTAAATC
>JAPLIW010000436.1 GCA_026388915.1 Deltaproteobacteria bacterium | reverse complement strand
AGGAGTCCAGATCCATAAAATGATTTGTATTTTTTGTCTTTACCAAGAATAAGCTCTGCGGTCTCTGCGTACTCTGCGGTTGATTTTTTCTTCATCCCCGGAGGGCGCAGAGACTTTTATAATTTCCTATGCAATGAAAAATGGAACGATGGAATATTGGAATATTGGGAAGAAGGACCTATCAACTCTCCTGATCGCTTTTCCGTTTTACCCATTATTCCATCATTCCATCTTTCCATTATTCCGGCTGTCTCATCATTCCATCATTCCATTATTCCAATATTCCAATTTTGAAGGAGGATCCGATGGCAACCGTACTGTTCATGGTCAAGGCGACGATCCCCAAGGAGAAAGAGGAGGCCTTCAACCGCTGGTACAACGAAGTCCATGTCCCCATGTTCCTCCAGTTCAACGGAGCGGTGAGCGCCCGCCGGTACAAAGCCATTCTGGGTGAGGATAAATACCAGTACCTGGCCATGTACGAACTCAAGGACGAGGCCACCTTCAAGAAGCTCATGGATTCGGACCATTTCAAGGCGTTAAAAGCCGATTATGACGCCAAGTTCGGCTCGGTGAGCGAGCGCGCCCGCTTCGCCTACGTCCAGGTCTTTCCCTGATTTTCTTTTTCCTGTCCCCCTTCACTTTTAAGATGCCTTTGGGTGCCCGGGGACAAGTTTTCTTTTTCTCTTGCTTTTTCTTTTCATTTCCTTTACCCAGGAGGGAACAGCGGATCGTTGCGCTCCCGGAAGGAGGAACTCATGCCTGATTTTAATGTGGTCGTCATCGGGGCGGGAAACGGCGGACTGACATCGGCGCTTACCTTGGCCAGGAACGGGCTCAAAGTCCTGCTGTTGGAAAAGCACAACATCCCGGGCGGGTGCGCCACCAGCTTCATCCGGGGCAGGTTTGAGTTCGAAGTCTCCCTCCACCAATTGAGCGGCATCGGCAGCGAACAGAAGCCCGGCCCCCTGCGCATGCTCCTGGGAGAACTGGGAATTCTGGACAAGCTCGAACTCGTGGAGATGAAGAGCCTCTTCCGCCTGGTGATTCCGGGGAAAACGGACATCACCCTGGAGGCCGACCGCTCGAGCGTGGTGGAGACTCTGAAGGCGCGCTTCCCCCGGGAAGGGGCCGGGATCGAACGTTTCTTTGACTTTCTCTATAAATTTTCTGCGGAGATGGTGGCCGTGGTCTTTGCCCGCGACCCGGCGGCCTCCCGGGAAAAATACCCGCTCTTCTTCAAGTATGCGCTGAAACCGACGCAGCAGATCCTGGACGAGTATCTCCAGGACCCCCTGCTGAAGTCCATTATCACGACCTACTGGACTTATGTGGGGCTGCCCCCTTCGCGCCTCCCCTTTTCCGACTTTGCCCTCCTGCTCTGGGCCTATATAGAATTTAAGCCCTATCACCTCAAGGGCGGGTCCCAGGCCTTATCCAATGTTCTTCTGGAATCTTTTTTGGCCTGCGGAGGAATTGTGCGGTTTAACTGTGCCGCCCAGAAAATTATGGTGGCCGACCAAAAGATCAGGGGGGTGTTGACCGAAGATGGAGAGGAAATACCCTGCTCTTACGTCCTTTCCAACGCGGCCACGCTTACGACCTACAACGACCTCATCGGGCCCGAAAACCTCCCCCGGGAAAGTTTTCAGACTTTTGGGGGGAAGACCATTGGTCCATCCGGATTCACCGTCTTTCTCGGCTTTGACCGCAGGCCCGAAGATCTGGGGATCTCTGAAACCACCAATTTCATCGGCCGGGAGTCGGACCCCGAGCGTGCCTTTGCCCGCTGGCGGACCCTGGATGTGCCCGACTCCGCCCTTTTATCCTGTTACAACGTTTCCGATCCAGACTTTTCCCCCCCGGGAACCTGCCAGGCGGCCCTGGTTACCCTTCAGTACGCTGATCCCTGGTTATCGCTCCCCCCTTCCCAGTACTTCGGGGCGAAGAACCGGATTGCCCGGGGCATGCTGAACCTCGCCGAGCAGGTTTTTCCGGGAATTAGCAAACATCTCGAAGAGGTTGAGGTGGCAACCCCCCTCACTCACATGCGTTACCTCGGTCATCCCGGGGGGGCCATCTACGGGTTTGAGCAGTATGCCAAGGACTCATCGTTTTTTGAAAACCGGCGGTCATTCGTGCAGGGCCTTTACTTCGCCGGTTCATGGGTGGCCTCGGGGGGATACCAGACGACGCTGCAGTCGGGTGTTTCCGCCGCCCGCGCCATCCTGAAATCCATAAACAAAAGAACCTAATGGGACGCAGATAAACGCAGATGAACATAGATTTCATACCAGGAAAAGACCCGGGGACAAAAAGTATTTATCCATGTTCATCGGTGTCCAAAAAAGTTCGGAGTTTGTAGGGGCGACCCGCCGGGTCGCCCGTGCGGAGTTTGGAGTCAAAGGCGATAAAGCCTTGTTTTTAACTTTAGGCACTTTTTTATCTGTGTTTATCTGTGTTCATCTGTGTCCTGATAAAGAAATTTTTGGTTGCGGCTTTGCCGCGCTGGGTTCATCTGTGTCCTGTATAAATTTGGGTGAGGTGCCAAATGAGCCGTGATTTCAGACCGGAGATCGAGGGCTATGCTGAGATTCAGAAAGAGATTGAGACTTTAAGAAAGTACCCCTTTGACTATACGAGTCTCAAAGGAAGAGTGCCCCAGATTCTCGACCTCCTCCACCCCAAAAAAATCCGCCTCCAGGTCTCGGAAATCCGGGAAGAGACGAAAACCGCCAAGTCCTTCCGCCTGGCCTCTTCCGACCGCTATCTCCCCCCTTTCCAGGCCGGGCAATACATCAACCTCTTCGTGGATATCGGGGGAATCCGGACCAGCAGGCCCTACAGCATCTCCTCTCCCCCCAATCAAAACGGATACTATGAAATCGCCGTCCGGAGGGTGGAGGAGGGGTTCGTATCCGATTATCTTTTGGAATCGGTGAAGGTGGGGGACCGGCTGGAAAGCACGGCCCCCACGGGAAATTTCTATTACCACCCCCTCTTTCATGGAGAGGACCTCGTTTTCCTGGCCGGGGGCAGCGGCATCACCCCTTTCATGAGCATGATCCGGGAGGTGACCGACTGCGGCCTGCCTAGAAAAATCCATCTCCTCTACGGAAGCCAGAAACTGGATGACGTGATCTTTGGAGAAGAATTGGAAGAGAGAGCCCGGCGGCACGAAAACCTCAGGGTCACCCAGGTGATCTCCGAGCCCCTCCGCGGGTATGAAGGTTTTACCGGGTTTATTACCGAAAAACTCATGAAGAATGTTTTAGGGAACGTGAGCGGAAAGACTTTCTACGTTTGCGGCCCCGAGGCCATGTACACGTTCTGCCTGCCCGAACTCTTGAAGCTCCAGGTCCCCGGCAGAAAGATCCGGATGGAAGTCTTCGGCCCGCCCAAGGACGTGACCGCCCAGCCGGGATGGCCGGAGGTCCTGAGTGCGGATACCCGTTTCCAGGTCGCCATAAAAGGGCGGAGAAAAGTTGATGCCCGCGCCGGAGAACCCCTCATGATCTCCCTAGAGAGAGCAGGCATTCTGATTCCCGCCTCGTGCCGATCGGGCGAATGCAGTCTCTGCCGGACCAAGCTCCTTTCCGGAAAGGTCTTTCAGCCCCAGGGTGTCAAGTTAAGAAAATCCGACCGGACCTACGGATACATCCACCCCTGCGTCGCTTATCCCCTGGAGGACTTGGAGATCATGATATTTTGATTGGATTGCGGAATATTAAATCCTTGCCCCTGATTTTAAGACCAAAGCCATCTTGGGATGAAAAGGGGATTTGTGAAAAAAACCGATAACCGATGGGTCGGAATCTGTGGGCTGTACTGCAAAACTTGCCCCAGATACCTCGCGTATCAGGATCAAGATAAGGAAGAACTGCAGAAAATGTCTCAAGCGGACGGAGTCCCCGTCGAGGAAATTCGCTGCGATGGGTGCCTCTCGGATCACGTGTATGGCCCTTGCACCGACTGCCGCCACGGTTTTCGCCGCTGTGCCGAGGAGAAGAAGGTAACCTGGTGTTTCCAGTGCCCCGACTTTCCCTGCAAACGCCTGGAGGATTTTTCCAAGATTCATGTGGTGAACGGGATCTGGCACCATAAAAGGATCATCGAAAATCTGCAGTTCATGAAGGACCGCGGAATTGATGAGTGGGCAAAACAGCAGGAAAAGGAAGGAGCCTGCCCGAGCTGCGGGAAAATGCTCTACTGGTATTCGCTCAAGTGCCCCCGCTGTCATGCCGTGATTCGTTAAGACCCGGGGAAACACAGTCATTCAAAGCCATCTTTCCTTCCGCCGGATGGATCAGACGGCCCGTCTGTTTTTTCTCGCCCTTCCGTTCACTTCGTCCGGGGAATGTAGATCTGAGTCTGAGGCAGCTGGCTTTCCGGCACTCCCAGCGCCAGCGCCATCTCCCGCAATTTTTGATGGATCCTGCGGGTGTTTTTGGGGCCCATGCGGAGGAGGTGCTTCTGCACTTCGTTCATATCTTCCAACCCGTCATCGACGTAGAGATAGTTGACCCCCTTTCCCTCCTCTTTCAGCAGGACTTCTCTCTCCACAATCGGCGTGTCGAGAATTCTCTTGATCGCCTGGACCAGAGTTGAATGGAAATCCTTCTGGGGGTACCCTAATTCCCGGTAGGCTTCCTGGAAGAGAGGCTTCAGCTTTTCGTAGGCCTGGATCGTCCTGCCGGTGTTCAAAGAAACAAAAGCATCGGCAAGCAGATCATACCGTTCATAGCTTTTGGAACCGAGATAGATCTTGCCCCCTTTCTCACTCACCGGGAATACCTGGCCGTAGAAAAGAAAGCCAAGATGGGCCCTCGGGCTTTTGCCGCTGGCGATATTGTCCACCGATGCGGTGATTACCCGAATGATATTTTTGATTTTCATCCAGTCGCCTATTTTCCCGTGGGGAGACAGGCCTTTGATCGTTTGCTTTACGAAATCATCGCTCTGCCCGAGGTCCGGGAGTTTAACCGCCGGCTCGGGGGGAGGCTCCTTTTCTTCCGCTGGCTTGGTTTCTGCGGGAGAAGGGGGCTGGGAGGGCTCCTGGGCTTTCGGCGGCTCCACGGTCGAGGCGGGACGGGGGGGGCGCATATAATACCAGTACAGAAGCCCCGCGCCGATGACCAGGATGACCAATACCGCCACGGTAATCAGAATGGTCTTCCTCTGGCTTTCCATGCTTTTCAACCTCCTCGGTTCGCTCGAGGGTCGAAGGTCGGTTGACCCAATGGGGGCCCGGCAGCTTCGAGGATTTTCGCTAGATTAAAATCTCCTGCTGCCAGCCCAGCTTGATGAGCTGAATTTTGTTTAACTCGCTTACCCCGAGGTTATACTTCTTATCCGCCGCCAGGATATGAACGGGCGGGACGTCGAGGATCCGGTCTTCGCCGAAAAAGGCGGTTCTTTTGACCCGGAGAAGGTGGGCTCCCACGGCATCGACCGCCACCGGGTCTGTCCCGACAATCAACCCCTTGTACGGCCAGACATACCTCCGGTCAAAATAATGGGCCCCCCTTCCGTAGAACTGGGGGCTGAAGGCGCTGAGAATATTCAGCCGGGTTTTCCCCTTCACCATCGGGGAATGCCAGATCTTGCCCAGGGGTGAACACCCTTCATCATGGTACGCGGAAGGGTCGGGGACGAACATGATGTAATTCTTCAGACAGGTTCCCACGCCGGACCAGTGGTGAGTCCGCAGAGGCCTCACGTTGATCAAAGCGGTGGACTTCTGAAAGACCGGGTTATCCAGGACCCCCCGATCATCGACGGCGATGTTCTTCTCGGGGACACCGACATCCAGAACCCTCCGTTGGATCGCTCCCTCCAGTTCCTTGGGGGTCGGCAGTTCCCACCAGACGTTGCTCTTGATGCCCACGATGTCCGAAGGCTTAATCAGTTTTCTCCAGGCCGACAGAGGGGCTTTTTCATCCAGGAGCGCTTTTACGGCCTCATCCAGCATGGATTGTACGATCTCCGCCTGCAGTTTCTCGTTCCTCCCCAAAACCTCGGCCTGGCGGATGAGGACGACTTTTGCTTTCGGCTCAGCTTTGGCCGCTGCCGGAATTGCCGATCCCACGGCTGCAGCCAGGGCCGTCCCGGCCGCCCCCCGCAAAAAATCCCGCCTGGTGATCACTCTTTCTTCCATTCAAAAACTCTCTTAATCATTGGACCCAGATGAACACAGATAAAGAAATTTAAAGTTCTGGAATTCCCCCGATTTCTTTGTATCTGTGTAACCTGTATGCCGTGCTGTTAAATTTTCAAATTTTGGTCAGATTTTTTTATGAATCGTTATCCGTGTTCATCCGCGTCCCATTAACTCTTTTGTCTTTAAATTCTTTGCAAATATAAAATCTGTGTTCATCTGTGTCCCGATATAAAATTTATTGGTTGCGGCTTTGCGCGCTAAGTTTATCTGTGTCCCATCAATATTCTTTCTTCTGATGCCTTCAGCAGGGATTCGGCGTCGGATTCCGCGGGAGCGCTGAAAACGAAGAGGAGGTACTCCTTCTGCTGCCGGGCGAAAGTCCATTTTTTGTCTTCGGTTTTCACCCGATCTTTATCGCCGGCCTCGGGCATATAGGCCTTTTTGAAGGTCTTCAGGGCGGCCCCGGCTTCGTCCGCATCCGCATATCGAACGAGAAGGAGCTGCGCTTTCTGTCTGCCCCGGGAATAGACGGCCAAAACAGCCTCTGTTTTCTGGCTTAGGTTCAAAAGATTCTGGTGGGAGATGAAGAAACGCTGGTTCAAGAGAACGTGGCTCTTGAGGTATCGGGTGCTTTTATCGACGAGCCCGAGTTCCTTCCCCGGAAGAAGCTGGATCAGCCTAGGCTCCGAACCCGTCGACGATATGGCCTGGGCCGCGGCTCTGCCGATGCCAAAGATTGCCGCTTCGACTCCGTCCCCCTCCCCTTCGGCATAAACACTGGCAAAATATTTCCCCTTCCAGAAACGAAGCAGCCCCCCTCCAAACTCGGATCCCTGGCCGATCCCCGCCGGGTCGTCCTGATATTCAAAGGAAAAAACCCCGTAAGCATCCTCCGGGGAAGCCATTTCATAGACTTCAAGGTTGATCGGGGGAGATCCCGGCTTTTCAAAGCGCCTTACCTTCAGCCCCTGGAAACCGTAGGCCAGGTAGAGTTCCGCCGTAATCGAAGACGGTCCTGGAGTTGTAGGTGCTCTCCTTCCCATTCCATTTCCACCCCGCCACTTCGACGGGCAGGGTGATCTTTGGAGCCACTTGTCCCTCCCCTTCTGCACCCGACCCCTGTGCCGTTCCAAAGAAAATTGATAGAAAGACAAAAGGAATAAAAAATTTCATTTTTTTTATGGGACCAGATAATCGCAGAATTCAGAGTGCCGAAACTGCCCAAAGTTTATAATACTGAAATTAGAAAATCCGTGAGAATCCGTGTTCATCCGCGTCCAAAAAAGTTCGGAGTTTGTAGGGGCGACCCGCCGGGTCGCCCGTACGGATTTCGGAGTCAAAGGCGTTAAAGCCTTGTTTTCAACTTTAGGCACTCTAGGCATTTGTAACTTTAGGCACTTTCTTATCTAAGTTTAT
>JAPLIW010000266.1 GCA_026388915.1 Deltaproteobacteria bacterium | reverse complement strand
CTGGTAGAGCGGGATCCGGGGATAATCGATATGGTGGGGCACGCCTTCCTCATAAAACTTCAACCAGGGTCGTTCCATGATTTCCCTCTCTTCCTAAACGTTGCAAAAAAACATTCAAGACATCACCCCCACCCTCCCCTCCCCCCTCCGAGGGGGAGGGTCAGGGTGGGGGGGCCAAATGGCACCGGAGGTGAAGTGCTCTCCTCGCCAGAAAAATACCTGCGGCCCTTTGAATGCAAGGGGGATAACGATATTTAGGAGAAATTTATTGCCCCGGATGGGCCTTCTTATGAATTCAGGTTCCGAGAAATGCTCGGATGAAGGCTTCCACATCCTGCCGGATGAAATCTTCCAAAGACAAATCTTTGCGCTCCAGAAGTTCGGTCATATCCAAGAAAGTCTCGACAAAGGTGGCCTTCTGGACTTCCTGGCTCTCCCAGAAGATGGCCTCGGCGTTATTTTTCCCCAGGATCCCCTGTTGGTAATTCTTGTAGGCGATCTGGGTGGTATGGGCCAGGACGGCTTCCACTTTTTTTCTTACGAAGGGAGTGATATCCCGGACCCCCCGTTTTTTTTCTCCGAAAAAACTCCCCCAGAGGCTGTAGCCCAAGAGAGATGGCCTAGGCCCGGCGGAAGAGCGGAGGGCCTCGAGGGTCAGACGGGTACAGCGGATATGGGTCCTCTGCCTCTCATAGGGGGCCGGGAGAAAGACTTCGTTGGGACGCAGCCATTCAAACAGTTCCCTCAAATCTCCCCCGACTTTTTTCCCCTCCTCCCCCTCCAGCCCGGAAGTTGGCTTCAGGAAATAAAACCCGCCTACCGCCCCCACGACTTTTAGAGCGGCCATGGACTCTTTCTGCCGCAGTGCGACCATGTCTTCATCGGAAATAAGCGGACCCTTGCGGGGGCTGCCCCGACCGTCCGTAACGGTTACGGAAAATACCGCCCGTCCTTGCTCCGCCGCCTCGATCATCACCCCCCCCGCTCCCAGAATGTCATCATCGGGATGGGGGGAGATAATGACCATATTGTCCTTTCGCCCGCGAAAATCCTCCAGGGATTTTCCCTCTTGAAGGGCAACGTATTTATCCTGCCAGGAATTCTCTTTCATGTAAGAGTCCTTTGCCCGTTTCCAGTTGCCGGTTCCCGGTTGCCCGTTGCCGGTTTTTCGTTACCGGGTCTCCGGGGCCGTTTATCCTTATTTTTTCCCATTGCTCATTGATCATTGACCATTGATCATTGGCCAGTGAACAATGACCATTGTTCATTGGTCATTGACCATTGGCCCTCTTTGTTCATTCCGCATTCCGCAATCCGAATTCCGCATTCAGAGGACGATTTTCCCCAGCACCGCCGGCCTTTTCGCTCCCGTGGCTCCGGGGACATTCGAGGGCAACCCCTGGAGAGTGGCATCCGCCAGCAGGGCGAAGGCCAGAGCCTCTTTGGCGTCTCCATCGATTCCCAGATCATTCAAAGGACCGATGGGAATCGGGCCAAAAACCTTCCGCAGGAAGCCCATGAGAGTCTGGTTGTGCACCCCGCCCCCGGAGACGAAAATTTCATCCACCCGAAAACGGGGAAAGATGAAATCATCAAACCCCCGGTAGATGGAAGCAGCGGTAAAGAAGGTGGCCGTTGCCAACAAATCTTCCAAAGACAGCCTTCGTTTTTTTCCCCAAAGATCCTTTGCGAACTCCTCCCCGAACAGCTCTCTTCCGGTTGATTTGGGCGGGGACAGCTGAAAATAGGGGTGCCGCATCAGATCGCCCAGCAGCTCCTCATTGATTCTGCCCCGTCCGGCGAGTCGCCCCTCGGGGTCCCATTTCATCCTGCCCCGGCTCCGGAGCCGGACCAAAGAATCGATGACCATGTTCGCCGGCCCGGTGTCGAAGGCCATCACTTCTTCCAGCTTCCCGGGAAGGACCGTGACGTTGGCAATTCCTCCCAGGTTCAGCAGGGCCCGCACTTTCCCCTTCTTCCTAAAGAGGAGATAATCCGCGTAGGGAACCAAAGGGGCTCCGGTTCCCCCGGCGGAAATATCGGCGGGGCGAAAGTCGCAGACCGTCACCACCCCTGTCCGGGCGGCAATGACCGCCCCTTCCCCGATCTGCAACGTCGAATTCTTACGCCGGGGGTGACCGCTGAGATGGTAAAGGGTCTGGCCATGGGAGCCGATGAAATCCACCTCCCCGGGGGGGGTTCCCGTCCGGCACATCAACTTCAGGGCGGCGTCGGCCAGCAGTTCCCCGAGGATGAAATTCATCTCGCAGATTTCTTCGGCCCCGGCGGAAAAGAGTTTCAGGATGCGCCTTTTCATGGGGGGCTCAAACGGATGCGTCTCGAAGGCCAGGATCCTCGCTCCGGTTCTGAGGCCCCTTCCGGAAATCTCCGCCAGCACTGCGTCGATTCCATCCACGGAGGTTCCGGACATAAGGCCCAGGGCAATCCGGGTCTTCTTTTTCCGGATCTTATCCAGGCGTTTCAAAGGATCTCTCCCAGAATACCCTTTTTCTCTTCCAACAAGCGCTCGGCTTCCTTCCTCGAGCATCCCTTCGCCCCCATGACGATGGCCGCCTTGGGGTGATTCTTCGACTGCCGGAGAAGGACTCGGGCGCGGTCTCGCGGGCAATTCAGGACGGTCACGAGGATCCTTTCCGCCCGGTCCTTTAACTTCCGGGATGACAGTCTTACATCCACCATCAGGTTGCCGTATACCTTGCCCAGCCGGATCATGATCCCGGTGGAGAGCATATTCAGGACCATCTTGGTGGCGGTCCCGGCCTTTAACCGGGTTGAGCCGGCGATTATTTCCGGTCCCACCAGAAGCTGAATGGCCACGTCCGCCAGGGGGCCGATTTCCGGGGCGGGGTTGCAGGCCACCAGCAGTCGAAGGGCTCCCCGTTTTTTTGCCTCGCCCAGCGCTCCCCGGACAAAGGGGGTTTTGCCGGATGCGCTGATGCCGCATACGACATCCCGGTCATTCACTCTTGCCCGGCGGATGGCGCGGGCCCCGGCTGAGAGGTTGTCTTCAGCCGCTTCCACCGATCTCCACAAAGCTCTCTTTCCCCCGGCGATAATTCCCTGAACCATTTTCGGGGAGACGCTGAAAGTGGGAGGGCACTCCGCGGCATCCAGGACTCCCAGCCTTCCGCTGGTGCCGGCGCCCGCGTAAAAAAGCCTTCCTCCCCGAGACAGCGCTTCCGCCCCCAATGCAATCGCCTTGGCAATCGGCCTCAGCTGGGTGCGGACGGCCCGGGCCACCCTTTCATCCTCCCGGTTCATGATCCGGGCGATTTCCAAGGGGGTAGCGTTATCGATGCGGCGCGAGGAGCGATTGGACTTTTCCGTGAGGCTGATTGACTTCCTCTTTGGCCTTTTGTTTTTCATTCCGCATTCCGAATTCTGCATTCCGAATTTTTCTCCACCATCTTCTTCCCCAAGGCATAGGCTTCTGTCATAGCCGTGGGATGTCGCCGAACCTCCCCCTTTTCGTCTATCCCTTTGTAAAGAAGGGCTCGGTCAAAGGTCCTGTCGAGGGCATCGAAGAAATATTTCATGGTCAGCAGGGGGCCGTCGAAAATTTTCTCGAGCTTCGCCCCGCCTACCGCGAGAAAAATCCCCTTCCTCCCCGTCCGCCCGGGAGCCACCCGCTGTCCAAGGAGATACTTTCTGGCCCAAAGTGCCTGACAACGGTCGATCATCGCTTTCAAGTGGGCGCTGACCGCGAAGAAAAAGACGGGTGAGGCCACCGCCAGGATATCGGCATCCACCAGTTTTTGGTACAGAGGCTTCATGTCGTCCTGGATGGGGCATTCTCCCCTTTTCCTGCAAGCATAGATTTCCAGGCAGGGAGAAATCTTGAGTTCCCGGAGAAAAACCTCCTCCGCCTCGGCCCCTCCTTCCATGCATCCGCGGAGGAATTCCTTGAGCAGCAGCTCGGTATTCCCTCCCCTGCGGGGGCTTCCGTGAATTCCCAGGACCTTCATGTTCCCCTTTCCAGCCTCCCCCATGAATTTTCTACAAATTACCAGACTCCCCTTCATCTGCCAAGGGATAAAATCTCCATCGCCCCCCAATTGCTTTGACAAAATCTCTGCTATTTTGCCCTTGACAGCCCGATTGGCAGTCGATACGCTTTTATAAAAACCCCTAACAGGAGAAAGAAAGTGAAAAGCCTCAGAGTTTTTCTGGCCGTGCTCATGATTCTGGCGATCGGGATCACCTCCGGCTGCGCCAAAAAAACGCTCCGTTCCGATGCCGTGGGATATACGCCCTCCCGGGTTGAGCCCCGACCCGCAGAGGCCAAACCGGAGGCTGAATCCCCGGATAAAACCGCGGCCCTGGAGAAA
>JAPLIW010000860.1 GCA_026388915.1 Deltaproteobacteria bacterium | reverse complement strand
AGTTGACGCTTTTTCGACCTGATTCGCCCTTCAAAGCCGGTCAGGGAGACCCGATCTCATCCATGACATTGGCCCGTTTCGAGAAGGAGCACGGCTACTTCCGGCCGATCGTCAAGGAGGTGGTCGAGCGCTATCTCGACTGCGGCAATCCGCGCTGCGGGTTCGCCCGCATCCGCTGCCCGGACTGTGGTGAGGAGCGGTCTTTGCTTGACGTCAGGCAGCTTTTCACGAAGATTGACAGCGCCGCCCGGCCGGTGATACAATTCCGGCGTGGTCAGAAGGGGGGATTCAAGGCTCGGAGCGGCAATTCGCCGCGTCGCAGAAAAGGAAACTCCTTCTATGATAACATAGTAAGGGTATAAATCCAGCACAGGAGGTGCCCGATTGAAAGAAAAAATTATTGTTTTTCTCGTCGTGGGTCTATTTCTATTTCCGATGGTTTTCGCCGAAACGCAAGCCGAGAAGAAGCCCCAGGCTCAGCCTAAAGCGCCCTTACCCATGTTTCAGCTGGCCGATGCTATGGGCCAGCGGCTCACCAGCAACCTGAACGTGAAAACCGTGGTCGGCAGTCCGATGAAAGTGGGCAAAGTCACCCTCATCCCCATTTTGATGATCGAAATCGGGTTTGGCGGCGGCGGCGGCGGAGCTCCCCAAAATCCGGAACTGGGAGGCAAAGGGTTCTATATGAAAGGCGAAGCCCAGCCTATAGGCTTCGTTGTGATCACCAAACAGGGGACCAAATTCATCAGCGTGGGCAGGATCCCCGCCAAGTGAGGAGGACCGCATGAACATCAAACGACATCTGATCGTTTTTCTAGCAGTTATGATCGTTTTCCCGATGCTTGGCCGAACCCAAACGCAGACTCCTCTCGACCAGCCCCTGGCGGATTTTGATAAATTGATCTCAAACCTGAAAGCCAGCGTCCTCATCGGCGAACCTGTTCAGGCCGGAGACACAACCATCGTCCCTTTTGCCAAGATCTCATTCGGCTTGGGTGGAGGCGGGGCAATGATGGCCTTCGGCGGAGGAATGGGAGGAAAGACCATTCCCCTGGGAATCTTAATTATTGAAGGAGAAAACGTCAGGGCCGAGCTCTTCCCTCAAGAAGAAAAGAAGCCATCATTTCTCCAGGAAATGCTGCCCGTCCTCCTGAAGATGCTGCCGCAATTCATGGGCGACAAGTTCCCTGGTGGGCCTAAGCCGCCCACTGGCGAGAGCAAAACCGGAGGAAAACCCTCCGCGCCGCCAGCAAACGCCTCGCTGGACCAAGTAAAAAAGCTCTTTGAGCAAAAAAAATATCCTGAAGCCCTGGAAATGATCGATTCCCTACTCGTCCAAGAGCCTGGCAACGCCGAGTTTCACGTCTGGAAAGGCCACGTCATGGGGAGTATGGCCCAGGGAAATCCCATGGATATGATGAAATATGGGATGGGTGCAATGCAGGAGTACGAAGCGGCCCTGGCGATAGATCCCAACAATCCCGGGGCTCACTTTGGCCGAGGTGTCGGACGTCTCATGGCTCCTCCTGGCTTCGGAGGAGATCTGGACGGAGCGATCCAGGACCTCGAATTTGCCTGCGCCAAGGGTCCTTTCCCGGAGACCTGGTATAATCTGGGCGAGGCGTACAAAAGAAAAGGCCTGAACGACAAAGCAAAGGGAGCTTACAAAAAGACCCTGGAACTCAACCCAAATTATTCGGCAGCGGCACAGGCTCTTGCCGAACTTAAATGAGCCCCCGGCGCGCGGGCGAGAGAATCGTCAAGC
>JAPLIW010000686.1 GCA_026388915.1 Deltaproteobacteria bacterium | reverse complement strand
TTCGTTGAGAGCCAAAGGGCTGATATATTCGAAATGTCAGGTGGTTCCAGGGTCCCGGAAGGAAAGTCATATTGCTTGCAATCATGAGGCAGCTATCGCTTCTTGGCTGTGGCGGGGGTTCCTGTCCCCTAATCAAAGTTCTCTTTTCCCGCCCCCGCTGCGCTTTGCGGAAGGCAAGCGGGGAGACTATGGCAATCCATATCCCGCCGATGCTTGCGGCGCAATCTGACTTTCCTTCCGGGCCCTTGGCAGGCTTTCATAAAACATTCGATCAACGAATTTGGAGATGATCCAAAAAAAGAAAAGGGGCATCACATCATGGCAATCTTCACCTTTCGGGCGGCGGGAGAAATTACGTTCGGAGTCGGGGCGGTCGAGCGGCTGGGAGCCGCCATTCGCAAGACCGGCGGGAAAAAGGTCCTGGTGGTAGTGGACCCGGGTTTGGCCAAGGCCGGAGCCTTCTCCAAGATCACCGGATCCCTGGAGCGGGAGAACCTTCCCTGGGTGCTCTTTGACCGGGTGGAACCCGAGCCCCGGACGATCATCGCCGACCGGTGCGGGGAGACCGCCCGGAAAGAGAAGTGCGACTTTGTCCTGGGGGTCGGCGGGGGCAGCGCCATGGACACGGCCAAGGCGGCGGCGATTCTGGCCACCAACGGAGGGCAGGCCAGGGACTATCAGGGACTGGACAAGGTCCCCCGCCCGGGCCTGTTGAAAGGAATGGTCCCCACCACGGCGGGCACCGGAAGCGAAGTGACCTTCACCGCGGTCTTCATCAATGAAGAGGAGAAGAAAAAGGCCGGGATCAACAGTCCCTATCTTTACCCGGAAATGTCGGTGCTCGATCCCGAGCTCACTTTATCCCTTCCCCCGGCCCCGACGGCTTTCACCGGGATGGACGCCCTGGCTCATGCCGTCGAATCCTACACCTCCAAGGCGGCCCATTCGCTCTCCGAGATTTTCAGCCTGGAAGGCATCCGGCTTATCGGAAAGAGCCTGCGAAGGGCGGTGGAAAGAGGATCCGACCTGGACGCCCGCGCCGACATGCTTCTGGGGAGCCTGTTGGCGGGAATCGGCCTGGCCAACGCCGGAGTGACCGCCGTTCATTCCCTTTCCTATCCTCTGGGGGGTCGTTTCCGGGTCCCCCACGGGGTGGGCAACGGACTCCTGCTCCCCGCGGTCATGGAATACAACGCCCTTTCCCTTCCGGAGAAATTTGCCAAAATCGCCGGGGCCCTGGGAGAAAAAGTGGAAGGGCTGCCGGTCAGACAGGCGGCGCTTCTGGCCGTTGAATCCGTGAAACGCCTGGCCCGGGATGTCCAGGTTCCCCTGCGCCTGAGCGACCTGGGAATCCCCGAGTCGGCCTTCCCGGGCATGGCCGAAGAGGCCTTGCAAGTCACCCGCCCGCTGGAGAACAATCCCCGGCCGGTCTCTTTCGAAGAGGCCGTCCAGATCTACCGCAGCGTCTTATAACTTTCCTTCTTGTCCTGGCGGGGAAAATCGGGGTAAGATCCAAAAGGAAGGGAACGGATTGGCAAAATGCGGAACGCGGAATTCGGAATGCGGAATTGAAAAAGATCAATTCCTAGGGCTGCGGGTGGTTTCCGTTCATCCTCCAGCACTTCCCATCCCGAATTCATTTGAGTCAGAAGGACAAGTTTGGATTCCTTCTGGCGTTTTTTTATTCCGCATTCCGCAATCCGCATTCCGAATTCATGGAAGGAGGACGGCAGATGGGTGGAGCAGAGTTGATCGGCAAGGAAGAGCAGGAAGCCGTGTCCGAAGTTGTCGGCCGGGGCGTTCTTTTCCGGTACGGCTTCAATGAGAAACGAAAGAACATCTTCAAGGTTCTGGATTTCGAAAACCAGTTTTCCAAATACGCGGGCTGCAAATACGCCCTGGGAGTCTCTTCCGGGTCGGCCGCCGTGCGCGTGTCCGTGGCCGCCCTGGGAATCAAGCGGGGCGATGAGGTCATCACCCAGAGCTTCACCTTTGTGGCCACGGTGGAGGGGGTCCTGGAAGCGGGGGCCACGCCGGTGCTGACCGAAGTGGACGCTTCCTTGAACATGGACCCGAAAGACCTGGAGGCCAAGATTACGGATAAGACCCGGGCCATCATGCCCGTTCACATGCTGGGCGTCCCCGCCCGCATGGACGAGATCCTGGCCATCGCCCGCAAAAGAAACATTCCGGTGATCGAGGATTCCTGCCAGGCCTGCGGCTCGGGCTACAAGGGAAAGAAGACGGGGACCCTCGGCGCCCTGGGAACCTACAGCTTCGACTATGTAAAGACCCTGACCACCGGGGAGGGGGGGATGGTGGTGACGGACGACAAAAAGCTCTACGAACGGGCCTGTGAGTACCACGACCACGGCCATGTTCATAACCCCGAAGTTCCCCGGGGAGAGGATCCGCACCGGGCCACCGGCTTCAACTACCGGATGACCGAGATCCAGGGGGCCTTCGGCCTGGTCCAGCTGGACCGGCTGAATTATGTGCTGGCCGAGCAGCGGAAGAACAAGGGGGAGATTAAAAAGGCCATTGCCTCGATCCCCCAGGTCCAGTTCCGCGACCTTCCCGATCCCGCAGGAGATGGAGGGGACACCCTGGCCTTCTTCCTCCCCGATGCCAAGGTGGCCAGGGCGTTCAATGATTATCTGGCCAAATCGAAGGTCGACACCAAAATCCTGCCCTCGGCCATGAACTGGCATTTCGCGGGCCACTGGAAACACATGATCCAGTCTCTGCCCCCGTACCGGACGGACGCCTGGCCGAAGTCGGAGGCCCTGCTGAAGCGGGCCATCGCCCTTCCCATCTCGGTCAAGATGAGCGACGAACAGAAGACCCGGGTGATCGATGCGGTTCTGAAAGCGGCGAAGGAAGTACTATAAAAAAATTCACCGCAGGGAAGAATTAAAAATTCCAAGCACCAAGCACCAAATCCCAAACAAACTTTAAACTCCAAATTCCCAATGAGCGAAACGTTTGGGCCAAGAAAAGTTTGGAATTTGGAATTTGAATATTGGAATTTGTTTGGTGCTGGTTTGTGATTTGGTGCTTGGGATTTGGGATTTTAAGCCGCTTTTAAAGCATCCAGCGGCTTCAGGTTAAGAACATGAGAGTTTATGGCATCATCCCTGCCCGGTATGCTTCCACCCGTCTGCCCGGAAAGATCCTGGTCGATATTGCCGGTAAACCCATGATTCAGCACGTGTACGAGCGGGCCCGGCGGTCCCCGTCCCTGGACCGCTTGATCGTGGCCACCGACGATGACCGGATCTACCGGAAGGTCGTCGAGTTCGGCGGGGAAGCGGTTCAAACCTCCCCCCGCCATCCCTCGGGAACCGATCGGGCCGCAGAGGCCGTGCAGATCCTGGGGGCTGGGGAGAACGATCTGATCGTCAACATCCAGGGGGATCAGCCGCTCTTCGAGCCGGGCATGGTGGACGAGATCGTCGGTCCCTTCCGGGATGACCCGGAATTATTGATGGGCGCTCTGGTTTACCCCATCCGCACCCAGGAAGAGCTGGTCAACCCCACCGTGGTGAAGGTGGTCGTGGACAAGCTGGGGTTCGCCCTTTATTTTTCCCGTTCTCCCATGCCCTACGTCATAGCTTCGGCGGCGACTCCGCGCTATTTTAAACATATCGGACCCTATGCCTACCGCGCGGGTTTTCTGGTCCGGTTTACGAAGATCGAACGGGGGGAGCTGGAACGGGCGGAGTCTCTGGAACAACTGCGGGCCCTGGAGAACGGGTACCGGATTCGGATCGTCGAGACCCGGTATGACTCCCAGGAGGTGGAATCATATCGAAGCCATATCGATTGAGATACCAATCGCTGAAATCCCCCCCAACCCCCCTTTGCAAAGGGGGGCAGGGGGGATTTCTGGGAGATCTTTTCAGAGGGTAAAAGTTACCTTTTTCAAAGAGCTAAAGTGTTACCAAAATTCAAATTCCAAATAAATTCCAAATCCCAAAATTTCAATGATCGAAACATTTGGGGAAGAGGAGCTTGGAATTGGTTTGGTGCTTGGAATTTGGTGCTTGTTGGGGGCTTGGGATTTGTGATTTATCAATCCCCTTTCATTGGGGCAAGGACGGAAAGGACAGAAGGGGCAGGGGGCCAAGGTTCCGTCCTGAGAATCAGGGGCACATCCGTCTGTGTATATTCTCTATAATCTCCTTTTGTTCTTCTTTTCACTCGGCGCGCTTCCCCTATTCCTGGCCAAGGTCATCTTCTCCCCCAAAAAGCGGAAGATCTTTGCCCAGAAACTGGGGTACCTTCCCCGGGAAACACTGGAGCGAATGAAGGGCGAACCCAGGGTTTGGGTTCATGCGGTTTCCCTGGGAGAAGTCGGCGCCGTCCATCCCCTGTTCCGCGAACTCCGGAAGGTTTATCCGGGCGCCTGTTTAATGCTCTCCACCGGAACGGAGAGCGGGCAGAAGATGGCCCGCGAGCGGGTGACCGAAGCCTCGGGGACTTTCTTCTTCCCCTGGGACTATCCCGGGGTGGTCCGAAAAGTCATCCGCCGGCTGAGGCCCGACCTTTTCGTGATTGCCGAAACCGAACTGTGGCCCAATTTCCTCCGAATTTTGAAGGCGGAGGGGGCCAAGGCCCTGCTGGTGAACGGCCGGATTTCCGACCGGTCCGCCGGCCGGTACCGCAGGATCCGGTTCTTTTTCACCGCGGTGCTGGACCATTTCGACGCCATGTCCATGATCCGGGTCCAAGACGGGGAAAGAATCATCGCCATGGGGGCGAACCCGGTTCACGTCTCCGTCAACGGAAACTGCAAGTTCGACCAGGCCGCTGCTTCCGCGGACCCCCGCTACCAAGAAGAGATGAAACAGATCCTGGGGATTGGGGAGCAGGACCGGGTCTGGGTGGCCGGAAGCACCCATGAAGGGGAAGAAGAAATCGTCCTCCGGACCTTTCGCCGGCTTCAGGAGAGCGATCCGGAAATGATTCTCCTCCTGGTCCCCCGGCACGTAGACCGTTGCGAACGGGTGGAAAGAATTCTGGAGCGAAATGGAATTCAACAATGGGTCCGCCGCAGCCGCCTGAACGGGGAAGGGCGGAAGGGGGCCCGGGTCGTGCTGTGGGATACCTTTGGGGAGCTCTTCAAAATCTACAGCCTGGGAACATTCGTTTTCTGCGGGGGCAGCCTGGTCCCCAAACGGGGCCAGAACATTTTGGAACCCGCGGCCTGGGGGAAAGTGGTCCTTTACGGACCTTCCATGGAGGATTTCCTCGATGCTCATGCCCTTCTCTCGGGCGCGGGCGCGGGCATCATGGTGCGGAATGAAGAGGAATTGGCGGAGCGCTGCCTCCATCTCTTACACCACCCCCAAGAACGGGAAGAATGGGGAGCGGCGGGAAGGGAGGCCCTTCTGGCCCAGCGGGGGGCGACGCAACGAAACCTGGAACTGGTCAGGAAGCTGCTGAATCGATGAAGAAAGAAAAAGCCATTCTGGCTCTGGAAGATGGAAAGGTATTTGCGGGCTGGGCTTTTGGCGCCGGGGGCGAGCGCGCGGGGGAGGTGGTTTTCAACACCTCCATGACCGGCTATCAGGAAGTTCTCACCGACCCTTCCTATAAAGGCCAGATCGTCACCAT
>JAPLIW010000938.1 GCA_026388915.1 Deltaproteobacteria bacterium | reverse complement strand
ATGATTTTCCCCCGCCGGAGAAGATTATTTCTGTGCTTAGCGTCCATGCCTTCTTATCCCTCCACCCATAGCCAAAAGTCATTAGAAACTTCCCGGTTGATCAAATCCCTTTCCGATCACCTCTTGGGTTTCGTTGATAATCAAAAATGCCTTGGGATCAATGGTTATGACCAGGTCTTTCAGCTTGGCGAGTTCAAAAGGGGAGATCACGCTGTAGATGACCTCAACCGGCGATTGGGTGTAAGCCCCCCTTCCCGAAAGCAGGGTCGCCCCCCGGCGAAGTTTGCTCAAGATCTGCCCGCAGATCTCGGAGGATTGGGAAGAAATAATCCAGACGCTTCTTCGCGCGTTGAAACTGGTGATAATGCGGTCCATGACCGATCCGGAGACATAGACATAGATGATGGAGTAAAGGGCGGCATTGAGGTCGATCAGAAAAGCCCCCAGAATCAGGGGAACAGAGTTGAGCAAAAAGGAGACGATCCCCACGCGAACGGAAAATCTGCGGTTTAAAACCATGGCGATGATCCCCGTCCCCCCTCCCGATCCTCCCGCGCGGAAAATCAGGCCCGACCCCACCCCGGAGATGACCCCGGCAAAGAGGCAGGCTAAAAGCGGATTTTCCACGGCGATCTTCAGCCAGGTGGTAACGGTCAGAAAAAAAGAGAAGGACACCATCCCCAAAAGGCTGAAGGCAAAGAATTTCCCGGAAATCATGGTCCAGCCCATGATGAAGGTGGGTATATTCATCAAAAATACCATGAGACCGATGGAAAGCTTGGGAATCAGGTAATAGATGACCAGGGCCAACCCGGAGACTCCCCCGCTGAGGAGTTTATGATGGACCAGGATTCCGTTGATGGAAATGGACCACATCAAGGCCCCCAGGACAATCGACAAGGCAGGAAGCCAGATGTTTTTAGGCAAAACCTTCCGGCTCATCTCGATCCACTTTTTCACTTTTCTCATTTCGCTATCCCCTTTCTTCCTCCGCCCAGGAAAGCCCAAAAGAGCAAAAAAGAAACCCGTTAACAGAAACCCCGTTAACGGGTTCGCGGGTTCTTCAGACAACGAGTCAACCTTTCAATCGGTTTCCATCAGATCCCATCGACGTGAAGCTTTTCCTTGATCCGGAACCAGCCGGCTGGGTCCTCGAAGTATTCCAGAGTGTCCTGAAGGGAGAGACGGTGCTCCCGTTCGATGGAAGCCAGGAATTCGTAGAAATTCTTCTCCATGGGGTTCTCAACGCTCTTGGCCAGATCGCCGTAAAACTTCTCCCCCTGGGTCTCAAAGTCGATGGCGATTTTCACCGCCTCCACATCATTCCGATCGGCCTGAGCAGTGGCATTTACTGCGTCCACCACTTTCTGGATCACCTTCTTGACCTCGGTCCCCTTCACCTCGATGGGCACCGTCTCCGGCCACTTTCCTTCCTGGATCAGCCGTTTGTGGAGGCCGAGAATTCTCTTGTAATGCTCGTCTTCATCGCTGGCAATCGTGGCGAACATCATCTTCCCCAGGTTATGGGTCGTCCGCTTACTGTGCTTCAGGTAAAAATCTCTTTCCCGGGCCTCATTATTTAAGGCGATCTCCAGAGCCTTGATTCTTTCTTGGGTATTAGAACTCATCTTTTTCCTCCTGAATAATTTTTAGCCAC
>JAPLIW010000306.1 GCA_026388915.1 Deltaproteobacteria bacterium | reverse complement strand
AACCGACATCTCAGACATAGATAAATATCAAGCTCTTGTCAAGGTCATTTTGTTGATCAAGAGCCGATAGCCTGCAACCGTCGGGTTACCTTTTTCCCCGCATGATGAAGAGAGACGGGAGCGGCACCCCTGGCCGCCGGGTCCACGAAAAATAAAAAACATACTTGACAACCTTCCTCGATTTATTGCACATTGGACCCAACCCTATAGGCGCTTGGCGCCAAACTACTCCCAACATGTTGATGAGAGGGGAAAATGCCGGGCATTCGCGATAAATCCCCCCCAACCCCCCTTTTGCAAAGGGGGGTTGGGGGGGATTTCTGGCTTTTACCTGGTTTCTTCCCGGATTCAATCTCAAGCGGAACCAACCCCACACGGAGGATAGGATGAAGAAAGACGATCTGGTGAAAATGCGGCAGGATCATGTGCCCAAGGGAGTCAGCCAGGCTCTGCCGGCCATGATTGCCGAAGCCAAGGGAGTCATCGACTTCTCGGGCGGAATCGGGGTGCTCAACGTGGGCCACAGCCCGGACGAGGTGTTCAAGGCGATCCGCGACCAGGCCGGAAAATACCTGCACACCTGCTTCATGGTCCAGATGTACGAGCCCTACATCGCCCTGGCCAAGGAGATGAACGAACTGGTTTCCAGGAAAACCCCCATGAAGACCATGTTCGTCAACAGCGGGGCCGAGGCGGTGGAGAACGGGGTCAAGATCGCCAAGTACTATACCAAAAGGCCGGGCATCCTCTGCTTCGAAAACGCCTTCCACGGGCGGACGGCCATGACCATGAGCCTGACCAGCAAGGTGAAAAACTACAAGTTCGGATACTGGCCCTTCATGCCCGAAGTGTACCGGGTGCCCTACGCCTACTGTTACCGTTGCTCCTACAACCTCAAATATCCCTCCTGCGACCTGTATTGCGCTGATTTCATTCAACAGAAATTCTTCGACCTCTATGCCGCGGCGGAATCCATCGGAGCGATCATCGTGGAACCGGTGCAAGGGGAAGGGGGCTTCATCGTTCCTCCCAGAGAATACCTGGGAAAGCTGCAGAAGATCTGCAAGGACAACGGGATCGTGCTCATCGTCGATGAAATCCAGACCGGGTTTGCCCGGACGGGGAAGATGTTCGCCTATGAATATTCCATCGATGAACCGGACATCCTGATCACCGCCAAGTCATTAGCCGCAGGCCTGCCCCTCGGCGGGATCACGGGGAAGGCGGAGATCATGGATTCAGTGGACGCCGGGGGCATCGGCGGGACCTTCGGGGGGAACCCGGTGTGCTGCGCGGCGGGTCTGGCGGTCATGAAAATCCTGAAGGAGAAGAAGCTGGCGGAGCGGGCCGATGGAATCGGGAAGAAAGTCATGGAGAAATTCCGGGCTTTCCAGAAGAAGTACCCCTTTGTCGGGGACGTGCGCGGACTGGGGGCCATGAATTGCATGGAGATCGTGGCGGACAAGAAGAATCCCAAGCCCAACGCGGACCTGACCAAGGCCATCGTCCGGCGCTGCTATGACCGGGGCCTGATCATTCTCACCGCCGGGGGCTACGGCAAAGTGATCCGCCACCTGGTGCCCCTGGTGATCACCGATGAGCAGCTGGACAAAGGACTTCGGATCCTCGAGGAGGTCATGGCGGAAAAGGCGGAATGAAAAAAGTTTCGGGTTTCGGGTTTCGAGTTTCGGGTTGAAGCGCAGACCGAAGTCTGTAGGCTGAAAGGTATTCGTGATTCGCCTTTCCATTTCACTATTCACAACTCACAACTGACGGTATTTAGG
>JAPLIW010000639.1 GCA_026388915.1 Deltaproteobacteria bacterium | reverse complement strand
AGCGTGCCACTGTACGCACTTGGCCAAAATTCCAGAAATGAAAAGTATATCCAAACCTCAATTGCCAATTGAAATCTACACCTTCTGACAAAATCTTTCAACCGACGATTTCGGGACGATTTCAGGAAGAAGCCAGGAGTCCCTATTTTTGAATCGTCATTACTTAGATACTTAGATATGTTATTACCGTCTCCGCATTTTTCAACTTCAAATTCTGATTCGACCGCGTTCAACGATGAGCAGTTTGCCGATTTGCCGATGATTTGAGTGACGATTTGTTCTTGCTTTAGAAAGGTCTCTAGCAGGTTTAGAATAAAGGAAGAGGGTGAAATTCTTCAGATTCGATTAGGTCGGAAGCATACCCAGGGGCAGCTAAAATGTCTTCTTCGGTTACTTCATATTCTCGCATAATCTCCTTTTGGGTCATGCCCCCCGCCAGTCCATCAAGAATGCGGGTGATGGGAACACGCGTTCCACGAATCACCGGTTTGCCATGCTGGACTTCCGGATCGATAACAATTCTTTCATTCATTCAATCTCACCTCAGTTCTTTTATTCCGGTACTTTCCCCTCCCACCATCGGAAAACACCATTTCACCTGCAAAGAAGCCCCATTCCTCTAACTGAGAAAAGGGGCTTTTTGTGCGACCAGGTCATAACTCCTCCTGAAATTGAAAGGAGACAGCTTACTCGAAGAGCATCTGCCTTTTGGGATTCTCCTCAAAGACAGATTATCATTAACGCTTCTTGGGAATCAGGCTAATACTGAGTGAGAACGGATCTAGGAGTTGGTGCCGATTTTATATCGGTTTGGGACTACTTGCCCATCACCAGATTCGGCAGCCAGATGACGAGGCGTGGGACCTCAGCGGGATAAGGAAGCCTTCACCGCATCGATTTCATTCCGATGCTATTGAAGCGCCCCCGGGCGGGATCCCTACAGGGCGATTACTCCTTTGATCTTCGCCGCCTCGCGGTAAAAGGAAATCACTTCCTCGCTGGATCTCACTTCCCATTCCGCGGTGAAACTCACGTATCTGGCGTTCTTTGAATACCGGGTGGTGAAGGGCCTTCCCTTGAGCAATTCGGCGAGTTCGTCCACCCGGGCCATGGGAGCGATGAACTTGAAAACATAGCAGCAGGGAAAGGTGTAGAACTCATCCAGTTTGGCTTGAAGACTCAGAAGAGATGGATCCTCCAAGGGGGAATTCCTTTGCGGGGATTGGGGATGGAATTTTGTGCCATTACGAATTTTGGATCATTCCTGTGCTGACTGGGCTCTTCTACGAAGCGGCGCCGTGGCGCTGCAGGTTTTGAAAGATGATGGACCTTACCTTTTCCAAAACTGTTTCCCGGTCCTCCTCGGTGAAGGGGGTAGTATCAATCGGCTCGTCCACAATGACACTCATAACCCCTGGTTTTATGTGCAGCGCCCTCTTGGGGAAAAGCTTGTGGCCATCCAGGATGGTGATGGGCACAATGGGGAGCTTGGCCTTGAGAGCCAGGACCACGCCGCCTTTCTTGAAAGCCTGCAGCTCCCCGCCCACGTTTCGGGTTCCTTCGGCAAAGAAGTAGGCGCTGATTCCGTCCTTGAGTCCCTTGATGGCCTGGTTGATCCGGGCGATGGATTTCGGGCTGTCGCTCCGGTCGATGAAAATGACATTCGCCCGTCGCGCAGCCCAACCAAAGAGAGGAATCTTTTCCAGGGAGCGCTTTCCTATAAACCGCAATGGGTTGGGCAATTTCCAGGCTACCGCCAGGGGATCCAGATTGCTGGAATGGTTGGAGATAAACACGTAAGAGCGCTTTCCCTCTATCTTTTCAAGCCCTTGAATCCGCACCTTTACCCGATTGGTCTTTATAATCAGCCAGGCCCAAAGTCTTCCGAGGGTATAAGGGGCTCTCCCCGTTTTGCTGAAAAGACTGATGAATAGGACCGCAGATCCTATAACCAGGGTATAAACGATGGTCGTCACAGCCGCCCACAAGGCCATGGTAGCGTTCAAGATCATAATATCCCCGCCTCAAAAACGAGTTTGAGCTTTCATGGGGCTTAAGCTCTCATCAAAAAGGCAACCGCAAGGAAGGCTCAATTAGGAATTATTTTTACCACAGCCCGGCGGAGATTGCAATGTTTTCGGAGCCGTTGCTTTCCTGGCTTCCGGCGAGGCCTCTTTCATAACCGGCCAGACCCTGAGCGTCTCGGGCGGATTGACGATGTGCTAACAAGAGGCATGGGGCATAGAGCATAGGGCATGGAGTAAAAGCCACGAACCATTAGTCCTTCGCCTTGCGCCTTACGCCGCTTCAAAACAAGGGCGGGGTAAATACGTCGTAATTCAGAATATCCTCGGTCACGTTGTAGATCCGGTGTTTGGTGTTCTTCGGAACCCGGATGAAGGTGCCCTTTTCGAGAACGAACTCCCCCACCCCATCGATCCACATCTTGGCTTTCCCGGCCATGATGAAGATGATGTCCTCCTGGGTTTCATGGACGTGCTCGGGGATTTCTTTCCCGGCAGGAATGCTTACCAGGAAAATGGTTATGTCTCCCTGATCGTCTTTCCGGGTGAGGAAATTCTTAATCTGGATTGGCAAAAAAGGATGAGGGCTCCACTGGAGTTCCTTTTCTCGCTTAACGCATTTCATATAACCTCCTTCCTGGGTCGCCTAGCGGGATCCCAGTCTTTTTTCAACCAAGGATCAATGACCATTGGGCATTAACCATTGACCATTGATCATTGTACATTCCCCGTGGTCCATTGTTCGTCGTTCGTTCCCCTAAATCTTTTGCCATGAGCTATTAGCTATGAGCCTCAATTTTTGCCTTGCCTTTCCCCCCTGCACCCTCTTTTGCTTCCTCCCATTATACCCCATTCTTCCCCCGTCCCATGGATTTTTCGCGGTCAACGCATGCCAAGTCTAAATTATTGACTTCAATTATAATTTAGAATATCATTTATTTTCATCATTACATCTCTCCTGTGAGGAGGCCGGGACCATGGAGAAGCGTGATCTGGAGATCATCCAGAAGTACTCCTCCACCGATGCCGAATTGAAACGGCACATGGACGAGCATGAAGAGTATGAACAAAAGCTCCAGGAATTCAACCGTCGAATTTATCTGACTCCGGGTGAAGAAATAGAACGAAAAAGGCTTCAAAAGCTGAAGCTTGCCGGCCGCGATCGGATTGAGTCCATTTTGGCCAAGTATCGAGCCCAAGAACCGGGGGGGAAAGGTTGAAAAAAACAGGCGCCGAAATCGTATTCGAATCTCTCAAGCTGGAAGGGGTCGACACCGTCTTCGGCTTGCCCGGCGGGGCGGTCCTGACCCTGTACCATGCCATGGGCAAATATTCCGAGGAGATCCGGCACATCCTGGTCCGTCATGAACAGGGTGCGGTCCACGCCGCGGACGGTTATGCCCGGTCCTCCGGCAAGGTCGGCGTCTGCATCGTGACCTCCGGCCCCGGCGGCACCAACACCGTCACCGGATTGGCCACGGCCTACATGGATTCCGTCCCCCTGGTGGTCTTTACCGGGCAGGTCCCCACCATGCTGATCGGCAACGATGCCTTCCAGGAGGCGGATATTACCGGAATCACCCGGCCCTGCACCAAGCACAACTACTTGGTCAAGGATGTGAATGACCTGCCCATGATCATCAAGCAGGCTTTCCACCTGGCCCGCACCGGAAGGCCGGGGCCCGTTCTGATCGATTTGCCCAAGGATGTCATCGCCGCCTCTACGGATTTCAACTATCCCTCCAAGCTGAAAATGCGCAGTTACAATCCGACCTACCACGGCCATCCGGGCCAGATCAAACGGGCGGCCAAGCTTATCGCCGGGGCGAAAAAGCCGTTGATCTATGCCGGGGGCGGCGTCATCCTCTCCAACGCCTCCAAGGAACTCACCACCCTGGCCCAGAAGCTTTCCATCCCGGTCACCACCACCCTGATGGGGCTGGGCTGTTTCCCGGGAACCCATCCCCTCTTCCTGGGCATGCTGGGGATGCACGGCACCTTCCATGCCAACATGGCGGTTACCCACTGTGACGCTCTGATCGCCATCGGAGCCCGCTTCGACGACCGGGTGACCGGCAAGATCGAATCCTTCTCTCCGCACTCCAAGAAGATTCATATCGACATCGATCCCACTTCCATCTCCAAGAACGTGCCGGTGGACATTCCCATCGTAGGGGACGCCCGGAATATTCTCAAAACCCTGTTGAAATACCTGGAGGAGGAGGCGGGACACGATTGGGACCGGAAACACGCGGACTGGAACAACCAGATTACCGGCTGGAAGAACAACACCACCCCTCAGGACACCTCCTGCGGGCCCTGCATCAAGCCGCAGTATGTGATCGAGAAGATCAACGAGCTCACCCGGGGAGACGCGATTATTACCACCGAAGTGGGCCAGAATCAAATGTGGACGGCCCAGGCCTTCAAATTCACCCAGCCTCGGACCCTGCTGACCTCCGGAGGGCTGGGGACCATGGGTTATGGCTTCCCCGCGGCCATCGGGGCCCAGGTGGCCTTCCCGGACAAGACGGTGATCGACATTGCCGGAGACGGCAGCATCCAGATGAACATCCAGGAGCTGGCCACGGCCGTCCAGTACCACCTGCCGGTCAAGGTGGCCATCCTGAACAACCACTGTCTGGGCATGGTGCGCCAGTGGCAGCAGCTATTCTACGAGCAGAAGTACATCCAGTCGGTCTTCGACGTGGTTCCCGATTTTGTGAAGCTGGCCGAGGCTTACGGAGCCCTCGGCCTGCGGGCCACCAAGCCGGAAGAAGTGGAGCCGGTGATCCGCCAGGCTCTCTCCACCCCCAAGCCCGTGCTCATGGACTTCCTGATCGATCAGAACGAATGCGTGTACCCCATGGTCCCGGCCGGGGCGGCCCTGACCGAAATGCTTCTCGTGTAAGGTGAACGATGCGACACGTCATTTCCATACTCGTCGAAAATGAGCCCGGGGTCCTCTCCCGGGTTTCGGCCCTGTTCAGCGGCCGGGGATTCAACATCGAAAGCCTCAATGTGGCCGAAACTCTGGACCCCACCCTCTCCCGGATGACCCTGATTACCACCGGGAATGAGCAGATTATCGAGCAGATCATCAAACAGCTCAACAAGCTGGTCAACGTGGTCAAAGTCATGGACCTGACGGGATCCGATTTCGTGGACCGGGAGATGATTCTGGTCCGAGTGCGGGCGGAAGCGACTTCCCGGGCGGAAGTGCTGCGCATCCTGGAGATCTTCCGGGGGCGGGTGGTGGACGTGTCCCCCAAATCCTATACCCTGGAGATTACCGGGGATGAAAAGAAAATCCAGGCGATGGTCGAGCTCCTGACCCCCTTCGGGATCCTGGAGATCGTGCGCACGGGCAAGGTGGCCATCATGCGGGCGAAAAAGGATTCCTCCCACGCCGGCAAGGTTCAGGAGCCGAAGTCAGAGAGTTAACCTGTCGATCCAGTCCCGTTCGGAAACCCTCCTCCCGTCCGGCAGAGGCCTTCCCCAGAAAAGCGGCAGGTCAACTCGTTGGATCTGGATTGACGACTATTTTCTGAAAAGGAGAAAGAAATGGCAAAAATCAGCTTTGGCGGCGTGATAGAAGATGTGGTGACCCGGGAAGAATTCCCCCTCTCCAGGGCCCAGCAGGTCCTCAAGAAAGAAGTGGTAGCCGTCCTCGGGTACGGGGTCCAGGGGCCCGGGCAGAGCCTCAACATGCGGGACAACGGAATCCGGGTGATCGTGGGGCAGCGGAGCAAAACCCCCTCCTGGGATAAGGCCGTCAAAGACGGCTGGGTCCCCGGGCAAACCCTCTTCGCCCTGGAAGAAGCGGCGGCCAGGGGAACGATCATTGAGTACCTGCTTTCCGATGCGGGGCAGAAAGAGTTCTGGCCCAAGTTGAAACCACACTTGACCGAAGGAAAGACCCTCTTCTTCTCTCACGGGTTCTCCATCACCTACCGCGACCTGACCGGGGTGGTCCCCCCCAAAAACGTGGATGTGGTCCTGGTCGCCCCGAAAGGGTCCGGCCTGTCCCTGCGCCGCAACTTCCTGGAAGGGAGCGGAATCAACAGCAGCTATGCCGTTTTCCAGGACTATACGGGAAAAGCCAGGGAAAAGACCCAGGCCCTGGGAATCGCCATGGGGTCCGGCTACCTCTTCCCTACCACCTTCGAGAACGAGGTGCGCAGCGACCTGGTGGGAGAGCGGGGGGTTCTGATGGGAGCCATCGCCGGAATCATGGAGGCCCAATACAATGAACTGCGCAAGCACGGGCACACCCCCAGCGAGGCCTTCAACGAAACCGTGGAGGAGTTCACCCAGAGCCTGATCAAGCTCGCCGCCGAGAAGGGAATGGACTGGCTGTACGCCAACTGCAGCACCACTGCCCAGCGGGGAGCCCTGGACTGGAAAGGGAGATTCCGGGATGCGGTGGCCCCCCTCTTTTCGGAGTTGTACCAAAGGGTGCAGGACGGAACGGAAGTCAAGATCGTTCTGGAGAAGAACACCCAGCCCGACTACCGGCAGAAGCTGGACGCCGAGCTGGCCCAGATGAGGAACTCCGAGATGTGGCAGGCGGGAGAGAAAGTCCGCGACCTCCGTCCGGAGAACTGGAAAAAAGAAGCTTAAATACAGTTTCGCGTTGCGGGTTTCGAGTTTCGGGTTTAAGGCTTTAAAATAAGTCTTCATTTCCTCAGCCAGCCCTTCATCACCCTCGACCGGATCACGGTCCGTTTGCCCAACCGACTCATCCTGGAAGACAGCTCCTGGAAGATGGGGATGGATGAGCACTGGGCCATTCTGGGGCCGAACGGGTCGGGGAAGACCACGCTGGTCCGCTCCCTCTGGGGAGGAGTTCCGCTGCGCGGCGGGATGATCCTCTTCGACTTTCTTGGCCCGGACTTGCGGGATTCGGAATTCCCCCCCCTGGAAGCCATCGGGTATGTCTCCCTGGAGATGCACCAGCGGCTGATGGAGCAGGAGGATCTCCAGGAAGAATACCGGGCTTACGCCGAAAAGGAAGGAGAGGGCAGTACCGCCCGGGAGGTGGTTTTTTCGGGCATCCTGGCCAGCCGGCCCCTGCGGGAGGAAGATGAAAGCCGGCTTTTCGAGGTGGCCCGCCTCCTGGACATTTCCCCGATCCTTTCCCGGCCGGTTCGTTCTTTGTCCACCGGGGAAATCCGGAAAATCATCATCACCCGGGCGCTGATGAAATCCCCCCGCCTCCTGATTCTGGATGAGCCCTTCGAGGGACTGGACGAAGGGGGCCGGGACCTTCTGGCCCGGTCGATCAACCGCCTGATGACCGGGCCCATGCGGGTGATTCTGGTGGCCCACCGCCTGGAGGAGATCGTCCCCAATATCACTCACGTCCTAATGGTCAAGGACGGACGCCTGTTCCGCCAGGGGCCCAAGGATGAAATCCTGACCTCGGAGAACCTGACCCGGCTCTATGGATGCAGCCTCGTGCTGGGCAAAAACAACGGAACTTATTTTTTGACCTACGGAGAGGAAAAGGGCTCTCTCCGGGAGCTGCCGGAAGAGCACCGGGAAGCCCCCACCGGAGGCCCGGAAACGCTGATCGAGATGAAGGATACCACGGTCAGCTACGACGGTCGGGTCGTCCTGG
>JAPLIW010000079.1 GCA_026388915.1 Deltaproteobacteria bacterium | reverse complement strand
CGTGCGGGAGCTGGAGAACATCATCGAACGGGTGGTGGTCCTGAGCTGCGCGGATCAGATTACGCCCAACGATCTCCCCTCGAGTTTGAAGTCCACCTCCAGGGTGGAACAGATCAAACAGGGAGTCCTGAACGGACGGCTTTCTTTCGACGATGCGGAACGGGATTTTGAAAAGGATATCATCCTGGAAGCTTTAAAAAAGAGTAACTTCGTCCAGACCAAGGCCGCCGACCTGCTGGGGATCAGCCGGCGGATTCTGAAATACAAAATGGATAAATACGGAATCGCCGCCTCCCCGGAGGAAACAGCCCCACCCCTTAACGATTCCCCTGCCTGATTTTCGGTTGTTACTCAAGCCTCCAACCTGCAACCTCGAGCCTATACCCCTGTCTCTTCCCTTGCCCCCCTTCGCTTTTATGATTCCCTTTTCTGCCAAGAGGCAATCTTGTGGCCAGGAAGCAAGGGCGTTGCGCGGGAAAAGCATCGGCGGGAAAGGAAATCCATTCGGAGATCGCCCTGTGCTTCCGCAGAATGAGGCGGGCCCGTGGGCGATCCACCGGATCGCCCCTACGCGGATTCAACCCGAGGATGCGGTTCTGGCGCTGTGCCCGCCCGGCCCAAGAAATGGAATGCGCCTCATGATTTTTCCGCGCAACGCCCTTGCTTCCTGGCCGGGCAACGCCTGAAATTCACTCGGTCTGACGCCAACTTGGCGAAAACTGGGCAAGTCTCTCTTCTGCATTGACGGGGCCGGTCCGCCTTCGTATGATAAAATCATCTGAGGAGAGATGCAAAGGATGGAAGAGAAGCGGGTCATTTCTGCCAGCCGGAGGACGGACTTGGTGGGCTGCTACCCGGATATCCTGCGGGCGCGTCTTAAAGAGTATCCTCCCGAGTCCGTTCATTCCCTGGTGATCTGGACGAAGGACCCCCAGAATATGCTCACCGAGGGGCCCCTGAAAAAAATTCTCCGGGATTACCGGCAGGTGTATGTCCATCTGACCCTGACCGGCATGGGAGGAGGGGAGTTTGAACCGATGATCCCTTCCTGGGAGCGGACCGCGGGGATGATCGGCCCCCTGATCGAGCTGGTAAAAGACCCGCTGCGCATCTCCTGGCGGTTTGACCCCATCCTGGAGGCGGAGGGGAAAGGGAGAAGGTACAGCAACTTCAGCCTGTTTCCCGAATTGGCGGCGGCCATGGGCCCGTTCGGAATCAAGACCTGCCGGGTGAGCTGGGTTTCACCGTACCGGAAGGTGGTGGCCCGTTTGGAGAAGAAGGGGTGGCGCCTGCTTCCCGCGGATCGACAGAGAAGGAAGGATCAGGCCGCGGAATTGAAGCGGATTGCCGCCGGGTATGGAATGGAGGTCCACCTCTGCTCCATGGAGGGATTCCCGGTGTCGAGCTGCATTGACGGGGGACTTCTGAGCCGGCTTCATCCGGACGGCCTCAGCTGCTCCCGGCAGAAGGCCCGGGGACAGCGCCCGCTCTGTGCCTGCACCCATAGTCTGGATATCGGATGGTATTCCCTCAAATGCGGGCAAGGGTGCTTGTATTGTTATGCGACACCGTGAAACGGGGAGAAGAAATGAAATCCCAAATTTCAATTTCCAAATCCCAAACAAATCCCAACAACCAAATTCCAAACTATTAAACTACCGGACATCGGGAGTTTGGAATTTGGAAATTGAGGTTTAGGATTTGTTTGGTGCTTGGGATTTGGGATTTGGCGCTTGAGAGGGAGGACCAGGTGAGCGAAAACCGGGACCTAAATCGATCCACCCTTAAATGGTACGGGTGGATGGGCCTGGCGGTCATCGCCATTTCGGAAGTCCTGCTTTTCGCCGGGGTGCCTTTGGTGCGCACCTTTTTTACTCCCCTGGTGTGGAGCGGCTACATCCTCTTGGCCGACAGCCTGGTCTTCCGGCAGAAAGGGAACTCCCTGATGATGAGCCGGCCCCGGGAGTTCCTCCTGCTTCTCCCG
>JAPLIW010000645.1 GCA_026388915.1 Deltaproteobacteria bacterium | reverse complement strand
CGATGTGGCCCGTGAGTCTCCCACCCCTCCCACGGAACTGGACAAGATCGCCTGGTGGATTGAGGAGGGAGACCTCCGGGGGACCTGCTATATCGCCCAGATGGTCCCAGAGATTAAAGGATTAAATTTTGTAGGCTACCACGGGCTCGGCGGCGGGGGCGCCATTCTGGGAGTGGATGCCCTCAATCGCGAGGGGTTAAAGATCGCCGACTACGCCGACACCAGCGGCAACCCTACGGCGGCCAAAGTCTACCGAGCCGCAAAAGTAATCATCTCTCAGCCCGGCATCGAGGCCTATTTTCTCGGCGGGTTCATCGTGGCGAACCAGGAACAGTGGCACCATGCCCACGGCGTGGTGAAAGCTCTAAGGGAGGAGCTGCCCAAGAGACCCGGCTTCCCCTGCGTGCTTATGCTCTGCGGCAATCGAGAGAAGGAGTCGCTGGAGATTCTAAAGGAAGGGACCAAGGATTTGCCGGGGCGGATTGAGATCTACGGAAGTGAAAAAGTTTATGAAACCGAATTCCTGGCGAAGAGAGTGAAAGCCCTGATCCTGGAATACCGCCAAGAACGGGGGATAAAGGAGGGATAGGTCCATGCATTTTGAAGAGAGGACGATCAAGATCACCATCGATGAAGAAAAATGCCTGGGCTGCAAAACCCATGTGTGCGCCCAGGCGTGCAAGACCTATGATCGGAGCATCCTGGTGATGAAAGACGGCAAGCCCGCTCTCGGCGGCGATGCCGAATTCGCGAAGCGAGTGGGCACGGAGTGTCTGGCCTGCGAATATGAATGCTGGTTCCGGGGGAATAAGGCGATTACCATCGATGCCCCCATCCCTGGCCTGGATGAGTACAAGAAAAAATACGGAGTCCCTTAAAAAAGACCCTCCCAAAAGGCAGGTGAAAAAAATGGCGATTCTTCTTAAGAAAGATACAACCATCCTCGTGCAGGGGATTACCGGGAGAGAAGGCTCCGCCCGGGCCGCCTTTATGAAAGGGTATGGAACGAAGGTTTTGGCCGGGGTGACGCCCGGGAGGGGCGGGGAGGAGGTTGCCGGAATCCCCGTCTTCAACACGGTGGCCGAGGCGGTCCGGAATGTGGGTCCGATCGATGCCAGCGTCACCTTTGTCCCCGGGACGGGCCTCAAGGACGCCGTCCTGGAGGCGATTGATTCCGGGATAAAGTTCATCGTAAGCCCGGCCGAACGGGTCCCCCTTTACGATATTCTGGAGATGGTAGCCTACGCCAAGCAGAAAGGGGTGCGTCTGCTGGGCCCGGGGTGCATCGGGGTTCTCAGCCCGGGAATCGCGGCGGCCGGCTGGCTGGGGGGCAACCCGGAGTATGCCCGAAGGGTGTTTCTGCCGGGACCCGTGGGGGTCATGTCGAGAAGCGGCGGGCAGTCAGGCACGGTTCCCTGGGCAATCAAAGAGGTCGGCCTCGGGGTCAGCACCGTGGTCCACATCGGCACGGAGCCGGTACTGGGCACCTCCTTCGGTGACATCCTGCCCCTCTTCGAGAAGGACCCGGACACCAAAGGCGTGGCCGTCTTCGGCGAGATCGGCGGCCCCTACGAGGAGGAAGCGGCCGAATGCGTGAGGAAAAAAGAATACACCAAACCCCTGGTGATCTTCGTCGCCGGGGCGTGGGCGCCCGAAGGCATGCGCTTCTCCCACGCCAGCAGCATCATCGAAAGGGGAAAGGGTTCGGCGAAGAGCAAGATCCAATCGCTCAAGGAAGCCGGGGTGCACGTGGTGGATCGGCCCGACGAAC
The DNA here is from genome assembly GCA_026388915.1 of Deltaproteobacteria bacterium. Lineage (GTDB taxonomy): Bacteria > Desulfobacterota > SM23-61 > SM23-61 > SM23-61 > SM23-61. The sequence goes on along the minus strand of JAPLIW010000645.1, from coordinate 3,801 downwards.
TCGCCCCGACCATCAAGCGGTTAATCCAATCCAAATAGGAGGTGGGAAAATGCCTGTAATGAGATCCGTGTTTTACGTGCCGGGAAACAACGACAAGATGATCGCCAAAGCTCCGACTACGCCGGCCGACATCATCACCCTCGACCTGGAGGATTCCGTCCCTCCCGCCGAGAAGCCCCGAGCCCGGGAGATGGTGCGAGAAAACCTGAAGTTCGCCGGATCCGGTGGCTCCACGATCTACGTCCGGATCAACAACTGGGAGACCCTCATGACCAACGACGACCTCGAAGCCATCGTCCACGAGGGACTCTCCGGGGTGTGCCTGGCCAAATGCGGCGGGCCGGACCACGTGCAGCGTCTCGAATGGAAGCTGGAGGAGCTGGAGCGGAGGCGGAAGCTGCCGGTGGGGGGCATCGCCATCCAACTCCTCATCGAGACGGCCAAAGGGGTCATCCATGCCTATCCTTCGGCCATCGCCAGCAAGCGGGTTAATTCCCTTATTTTTGGGGCGGTGGACTACACCAAGGACATGCGGGTGAAGCTCACGAGTGAGGGCGAGGAGCAGCGATACGCCCGATGCTGATCCATCCGAGCCAGATCGAGCCCTCCCACAAAATCTATACGCCAGCTCCTGAGGATGTGGAATGGGCCAAGGGGGTGGTCAAGGTCTTCGAGGAAGAGGGCATTGCCAAGGGGATGGCAGCGGTGACCTATCTGGGCAAGATGGTGGACACACCGGTCTACGATAACGCCCGGACGATCCTGGCGACCATGGTTGAGATCGATGCGTTCGATAAGAAGCGCAAGAAGGCCTGAAGACAGCGAGAGCTATCTCACCCATCCCCCCTCCGATCGGTTTCATCACGGCCTCTCTTCTCTTGGGGGGGAAAGGATCAGGACAGGGAGAGGAGGGGACGGTTCTTTTCGTCCCCTCCTCTCCCCCACGGGCTCACTCCCTTTATTCTTCCCCGTTTTGCGGCTATGCCACTTCGAGACTTCCCTGATCCCGCAAAACCCTGATGGTCCATCCTCTCTCCTGCGCTCCCTTGGTCTTTTCCGCGTTATGATCACCCGCTTTCTAATTCTCAATTTCTTATCATTTCATTCAAAATACCTTGATTACACCCTGCGGTTGTGATAATTTGCACTTGTTTTAAGCAACCGAATTTAAATCATTTCTTGGGAGGATCTTCTATGGTTGGTGAATTTCATCCGCCTGCTCGCATCCTCATGGGCCCTGGACCAAGTAATGTGGACCCCCGTGTTTACCTGGCCATGGCCAAACCCTTGCTTGGACACCTGGACCCGGACTTCATCCGGATCATGCATCAGGTCCAAGATCTGCTGCGGTATGCCTTCGCGACCCGCAATTCGCTAACCATCCCCATCTCCGGAACCGGGACGGCCGGGATGGAAGCCGCTTTTGTCAACGTGGTCGAGCCCGGTGATAAGGTCCTGATCTGCGTGAACGGATTTTTCGGCGAACGCATGGTGGAGATTGCCGGGCGTTGCGGGGCCGAGGTCAAAAAGCTGTCCGGTACCTGGGGCAAGCCTTTCGATCCGGCGGAAGTGGAGAAGGAGCTCCGGGCATTCCGTCCCAAGGTCCTGGCATTGGTCCATGCCGAAACCTCCACCGGGGTCCTTCAGCCCCTGGAAGAATTTCCCAGCATCATGAAAAAGTTCCCGGAGGCTCTTCTCCTCGTCGATACGGTTACCTCTCTGGGGGGTCATCCGGTGAAAGTAGACGAATGGGGGATCGATGTCTGTTACAGCGGAACCCAAAAATGTCTTAGCTGCCCCCCCGGGTTGGCTCCGATCACCTTTTCCCCGAAGGCCGTGGAAAGAATAAAAAACCGGACCAAGAAGGTCCAGAGTTTTTATCTGGACATGGATACGCTCGGCAAGTATTGGGGGAACGAGATGACCTACCATCATACCGCCCCCATCAGCATGAACTATGCTCTGCTGGAGGCCTTGCGGATCGTCCAGGAAGAGGGCCTTGACCGGCGGTTTGAACGACACCGGCGCAATCATCTGGCCCTGGCAGCCGGGGTCGAAGCCATGGGGCTGAAGATGTTCGTCGATCCGCCGCACCGCCTGTGGTCCTTGAACACCATCGCCATCCCCGATGGAACCGATGACGCCAAGGTGCGCAAGAGCCTCCTGGAAGAATACAACCTGGAGATCGGTGGGGGGCTGGGGCCCTTGAAGGGAAAAATCTGGCGGGTGGGCTTGATGGGGTACACCTCCGATGAGAGGAATGTCCTTTTTTTCCTCACCGTCCTGGAGCTGACCCTTCGCGAGCAGGGCTTCGAGGTACCCAGAGGAGTGGGCGCCTCAACCGCCCGGGAGTTTTACGCCAAGAATAAATAGGGCTGAGAACTGCCTAATAAATTCGTTACTCGTTGCTCGTTACTTGTTACTCGTTGCTGGTTTCTCGTTCCTCGTTGCCTGAAGTAAGATCGGAAGCGGTGGTCACCCACCAACGAGGTTCCAAAAACAAGCATCGAGTAACGAGCAACGGGTCAACCCCCAGTACTCGTTTTTATGCCTGTACCCTGGATTTTCCTTTATTCCAAAATCATCCATGCCTGTCGTATCTTCACCCTGAAGCAGGAAGGGTATCGTTCCCCGCGGACGGGAAAGGACCATGACTTTTATCTTCTCGACTCTTCCGACTGGGTTAACATCATCCCTCTTACGGCTGATGGCAGAGTGATTCTGGTCAAACAATTTCGTATGGGAAGCAAGGATTTTTCTCTGGAGATTCCCGGCGGGATGCTGGATGAAGGCGACAGCCCGGCCGGCGCCGCTGTTCGAGAGCTTCTGGAAGAGACCGGATATGGGGGGGAGGAACCCGTTCTTTTGGGCTGGGTTCATCCGAACCCCGCCCTCCATACGAACCGTTGTTATACCTACCTGATAAAAAATGTATCCTGTCGAACCTCCCCCCGGCAGGACTCCACCGAGGATATCGAAGTCCTATCTGTCCCTTTGACCGATATTCCTCAACTGATCCGGGAGGAAAAGATCACCCACGCCCTGGTGGTTGCTGCGTTCTACTGGTACTTCTCCAAGACAGGGTTCAAGGGGTCGACGGCCCCAGAGTTCTAGCGATAATGTACCTTCTGCCGTTATTTTGTTTCACTTCGTCGCCGTGTCTCCGTGTCTCCCCTTCTCCGTGCCAGCTTTTCCCCGCGTCTCCGTGTCCCCGCCTCCCCGCGTCTGTCTTTCAGTACGTGGACATGATCACCACTCTCTGGATCTCGTTCGTTCCCTCGTAAATCTGGGTGATCTTGGCGTCCCGCATGAAGCGCTCCACGGGGTATTCTTTCACGTACCCGTAACCGCCGAGTACCTGAACCGCCTCCACCGTGACCCGCATGGCCGTGTCCGCGCAGAAGCACTTGGACATGGAGGAGAGGCGGATGGTCTCCGGGGAAATGCGGGACATGTCCTTGGGAAGTTCCTGGAGCACAGAGGCCGTTTTGTAGAGGAGCTGGCGCGCTGCCTCGATGTTCAAGGCCATGTCCGCCAGCTTGAAGGAGATTCCCTGCTGGGCGATGATGGGCTTGCCGAAAGCCACCCGTTCCTTGGAATAATTCAAGGCGTACTCGAAAGCCCCGGCGGCAATCCCCAGGGCCTGGGCGCCCACGGCCGGACGGCTGAAATCCAGGGTCTTCATCATGATGGCAAACCCCATCCCCTCCCCGGCCAGGATGTTTTCCGCCGGCACCAGGCAATCCTCGAAGATCAGCTCCACCGTTTCCGAAGAGCGAATGCCCAGTTTGTCTTCATGTT
>JAPLIW010000021.1 GCA_026388915.1 Deltaproteobacteria bacterium | reverse complement strand
CCTCCGTTGGCCATCTTCTCCAGGATCAAGACTTTCGCCCCCTGGTCATGGGCGGTAACGGCCGCCGCGGTGCCCGCCGACCCCCAACCTATAACCACGACGTCATATTCCAGGTCCCATTTTCCCGGGATTGGTACTCCCATTTTCCTCTCCTTTTTAAATTGCAGATTTTAGTCTTTAACCCTTCATCCGTGTTTATCCGCGTTCATCCGCGTCCCATTAAATCTTTTGTCTTTACTAATGAGGCCATAATTATCTGGACAGGAATTCCGTCTTTTCATCATCCTGGATTCCGGCTTCCGCCGGAATGACAACCAAGAACCATGCCTTTCTAATGTTCGTCGCTCCGGCGAAAGCCGGAGTCCAGTTCGAGGTTTTCAAAAGGCAACGTCCTCCAATTAATGTTTAGACTATAATGGACTCCTTAGTAAGTCTTTTTCTAGCATAAAATCTGTGTTCATCTGTGTCCCATCAGGCTTTTTTCGGATTTCGAATTTCCCCTTTAGAGGGGTATGTTTCCATGCTTTCGTTCCGCCCGTTCCACCTTCTTTCCCTCCAGCATCTCCATGGCTTTGATGAGCTGGAGCCGGGTCTCCTGCGGGCGGATCAACACGTCCATCTGCCGCTTGGCAGCCGTGTAGTAGGGGGTCATAAACTTTTCCCGGTATTCCTGGATCTTTTCTTCCCGCACCCGGGCCTTGTCCGCGGCGGCATCGATCTCCTTCCGGAATAGAATCCGGACCGCCCCTTCGGCGCCCATGATGGCAATCTCGGTGGTGGGCCATCCCAGGACCAGATCCGCCCCCAGTTCCTTGTTGCTCATGGCCGCAAAGGCTCCTCCGTAAGCCTTGCGGATGATGCAGGTCACCTTGGGGACGGTTGCTTCCTTCCAGGCGTAGAGCATCTTGGCTCCGTGGCGGATGATTCCCTTGTGCTCTTCCTTCATCCCGGGGAGGTACCCGGGAACGTCCACCAGGGAGATCAGGGGGATATTGAAACAGTCACAAGTCCGGATAAACCGGGCCGCCTTGTCCGCGGCATCGCAGTCGATGGCCGAGGCCAGGAACATGGGATTATTGGCCACGATTCCCACGACTTTCCCGTTCATGCGCGCCAGACCCGTGACCATATTTCGGGCAAAGCCGGCCCTGACCTCCAGAAACTCCGCGTGGTCGACGATCAGGGAGATCAGGCGGCGCATGTCGTACACTTTCTTGGGGCTGTCGGGGAGGATATCAACCAGGGCTTCTTCGCAGCGGTCCGGATCATCCAAACACGGGATGACCGGGGGCTTCTGATTGAAACTGGAGGGAAAGAAACTCAGGAGCTTCTTCACTTTGGCCAGGCAATCCAGGTCATTCTCACCGACAAAATCCGCGACCCCGGAGACCTGATAGTGAATCCTGGCCCCCCCCAGTTCCTGGCTTCCCACGTCCTGTCCGGTGACTTCTTTAATCACCAGGGGCCCGGTGATGAACATCTGGCTGGTCTTGTCCACCATGAAAATGAAATCGGTGAGGGCCGGAGAATAGACGCCCCCGCCGGCGCAGTTCCCCATGATGACCGAAATCTGGGGCACGACCCCGGAGGCCTCCACGTTTTCCGCGAAGATCAGGGAGTAAGCCCCGCTTCCTTCCTGGATCCTCCCCCCTGCCGAGTCGATGAGGCCCACGACCGGGGCCTGGGCCTGCCGGCCCATGCGGATGATGGAAGCGATCTTCTGGCCGTGGACCAGTCCCACGGACCCCCCCATGATGGTGAAATCCTGGGCGTAGAGGAAAACCACCCGTCCTTCCACCTTCCCGTACCCGGTGATGACCCCGTCGCCCCAGGGACGATTCTTCTCCATGCCGAAATCCGTGCACTGGTGCTGGGCCAGCATGTTCACTTCCACGAAGGTGCCGGGATCCAGCAGGTGATCGATCCGTTCTCGGGCGGTCAGCTTACTCAGGCGGTGTTGTTCTTCCACATACTTCTTTCCCCCTCCGGCTCGGACCGATTCTTCAATCTGTTTGAGCTTTTCGATTTCATTCCTGAGGTGAGACATGTAGCGTTCCTCCAGGCCGGCGAAGGCCGGTTCTCCT
>JAPLIW010000883.1 GCA_026388915.1 Deltaproteobacteria bacterium | reverse complement strand
AGCAGAAGATAGGACGAAAAAGCGGCCGCGCGATACGGGACGCCGGTGCCGAACCATTCGAGATGGCCGGTCAGGAAATCCAGTCCCGCCCAGATCCCCAGGGCGATCCCCACCGGCCAGAGGAAACGGCTGCTGAAGTCCCTCTTTTCTATTACCGGAACCGCTTCACTCACGGGTCTTCCCCCGGACGTATTCCCGGAGCTTCTCCTTCAGCTCCGGAAGAGCTTTCTTTCCTTCAGGCGAGGCGACGATATTCTGTAGGGTCCGCGGGTCTTTCTGAATGTCGAAGAGCTCCGGTTTCTTTCCCCCCCGGTACTCGACGTAGAGAAACTTCCCCGTGCGCACCGCATCATACTCGGGAACCCGGTAGGGGAAATCCTTGTAGTATTCCAGGTGGAAGGATTCCCGGAGGGAAACATCCCGGTTTTCCAGAACGGGCCTAAAACTCTTCCCCTGCATGGACTCGGGGACGGGCACCCCCGCCGCATCCAGGAGGGTGGGCGCCAGGTCCACATTCAGGACCATCTGGTCGGACTTTCTTCCGGGAGCCTTCGACCCCGCCGGATACCTGACGATAAAAGGAATCCGTGTGGCTTCTTCGTAAGGCCATCGCTTGTCGATGAACTGCTTTTCGCCCCAGAAGATGCCGTTGTCGCCCGCATAAACTACCATGGTGTGGTCCGCGATTCCCAGTTTTTCCAATTCCGCCAGAATCCTCCCGATTTGCCTGTCCATGGCCGTAATCGTCCGGCAATAGTCGCGGTAGAATTGCTCCACATTCCCGAGCATGCCGTAATACCAGCTTCCTCTCATCATGCTGACCCAGCTGTGATACTCCGGGGGGAGGTGTCGGCCAACCTCGACGTCCTCATACAGCTTCTGGTATTCAGGCGGCGACCAGAAGGGCTGGTGGACCGCCTTGTGGGCCAGATAGACGCAGAAGGGACCGTCTTTTTCCCGTTTGATGAATTCCAGGGCCAAATCGGTTAAATCCTCGGTGAGATATTTGCCTTTCCTTTCCTGCATCTTTCCGTCGATGATCAAAGGGCAGTCGAAGTAGATCCCCTGCCCCCCCGATGCCGTGAAGGTGACAAACCGGTCCACCGCCTTGCCCAGGATATTCGGCAACCGGCCGGGCATGTGCCACTTGCCGATAAAGGCCGTTTTGTACCCGGCCTTCTTCAAGAGTTCGAGGAGCGTGACGTTCCGGTCATCCCACGGAGTGAGATTATTCTTCACTCCGTGCCGGTGCGGGTACATCCCGGTGAGAAAGCTGGCCCGGGAAGGGCTGCACAGGGGGGTGGTCACAAAGGCGTTGTTGAAGCGGATCCCCTCTTGGGCCAGCCGGTCGAGGCTCGGGGTCTGGAGGAAGGGGTGGCCCATGTTCCCCATGGCGTCCCAGCGGTGGTCGTCGGAGAGAATAAAGATAATGTTCGGCTTTTTCTCAAGGGCGAATGCGGGGTCGGAAAAAAGACAGCCGATGAGGCCAAAGACGGCCGTTAGAGTTTCCAGGCCCCCCCGCCAGCAGCCCCCCCGAGATAATTTCTTCGCCGCCATCATTCTGCCTGCTCTTCCTTCTTACCCGGTTGGCCGAATCCGGAATTCGCTCCCAAGGGCTTGGCCTTCCAAGGACCGCGGGAAGAATACCATGAAATAAAACCGCCATCAAGCAGACGAATTCCCTGGCCCATTCCCAGTTTTTCTGCTCGTTGGGGTTCCGGCTGAAGGAATTCGGATCATCAGGCTCGGCGGGATCAGCGTTTTCTAATCAGCCTCCCGCCTACCCTCCGCAAAGAGAGGCCTGCGAGGAAATAGCTCCAGAGGCAAGATCCGGCTAAACCATCTCCCCTTGCGAATCTATCCTGGACAGGCGCGACCCAAGGTAAGA
>JAPLIW010000208.1 GCA_026388915.1 Deltaproteobacteria bacterium | reverse complement strand
TATTTAATAGGGTCAAGCTGCCGTATGTAACGACCTATTGGCGGTACGTGGATTCGCTGGGGATCAACCAGGGGATGTCCCTGCTGCTGGTCATGAGCGCCCTTCGGGAGCGGGTGTGGCAGTTGTGCGGTTTGAGTTATCAGACGATCCATATCAATATCGACACGACGGTGGAAACGATTTACGGCCGTCAGCAGGGTGGACGCAAAGGGCATAATCCCAAGAATCGTGGGAAGAAGGGGTTTCGGCCGGTGTTGTGTTTTATCCATGAGACGCGGGAATATTTTATCGGCAAGCTTAGAAAAGGGGCGACGATTGGAGGGGAGGAAGTGGCCGCCTTGATCCGTGTCTTCAAGAAGTACCTTCCGGGATGCGTAAGGGAGGTAATTCTCCGTGGGGACGGGGAATTCATCAGCTGGGAGGCTGTAAAGGCTGCCCGGGAGGAGGGGTTTCATTTCATTTTCGGCAACAAGGTATGTGCGCCGCCGTTTGCCTCTGCCGGTTGGTACAAGGTCCGGAAGAATGATGCGGTGGAGTACAATGAAGTCCTGTATCAGCCCGCGGGCTGGGGGGAAACTTGCCGGTTTGTCTGCATGCGCATACCCCAAGCAGCCCCGTCTGGGGGAAATGCGCAGTTTGAACTGCTTAAGGATGCCAGCTATATATACCGGATATTCGTCACGGACCTTACGGCGGCGGCCCACACGGTGATCGAGGAATATGACCAGAGAGCGGACTGCGAGAACCTGATTGGGGAGGCCAAGCGGGAGGGATTGGAGGCCATTCCTTCCCGGAAGTTTGGGAACAACTATGCCTATTTTCAGATCGTGATGTTGGCGTACAACATCTGGCGGTCATTCAAGATGCTGGCCGCGCACGGCATGAGGGAAATGGAGGGGCACGAATCTGCATCCGAGACGGCCTGCCAAGCGCAGGAGATCGTAGACCATACCATCCGGATTGGTCGGCTGAAGCTCTTGTTCATCGCCGCCAAGCTCGCGACGCATTCCGGTACAACCGAGGTAAAGTATTCCCGGCATGACAGCCGGGTCGCCGGATTGTTCAGGTTTATGGAGTACCTGGACAAGCGTCGTCATCAGGTACGACCGTGGCTGAGCGGGAAATTTTGGAAGTGTAAGCACTTGCCTTTTTTGGGAATTCCGCAGGCGGCTGCTTTTGGCTAACGACGCGTGCAAGAAATTTCTTGCACGGAATGGGAATCAGATTTCTTGCACGGAATGGGAATCAGACGGAAAAAGTATTTATTGAGCGGCCCAATTACGAAAATAGTTCCTCGGCAGTTTGATTGAATGTGAATTTTGTACAGGGGCGGGGAAGCTTTCAAAAAAGCGATCGGCTACAGGGGGGCGGTGCGCCCTTTTTGGTGCAAGATTCAGGAGTGAATTATCCTGATAGATTAAATAAATAAGGCCCCAAAGGGATGTTTAATCCCCCTGGAGCCTTCATATTGGCATCTTCTGGAAAACCCATTGCATAAATCCTCCAGAAGTTCAAGGTCAAGTTGTTCGGTAGCTCATTTACGGCAGGACGATGCCAAGGTATCAAAACCTCCCATTTGGGTCAATAGGAAAATAGCATAGTGCGTGGCAATATTAGACATTGGCCCGAGGCGACCCCGCCCCTTTCTTGCCTGATACAACCCCACCCCAACCGACCAGACCAAAATAAAAATTGGGGTTAAATAGGGGATAAATTAAAAAAATAAGGATTTAAGAACTATTAAAAAATGCTCTTAACTCTTTGATTTAATTGGTGCCCCCGGCGTGACTCGAACACGCGGCGCAGGGATTAGGAATCCAATCATGCCCCTTTTCTTCACTTTTCACTACTATTAACTTGACATCACGCCATTGAGGAATTACCCTATATTTATTGACCGAAAACCACTTTCTGCTAAAAAGCAATCTTTCATTCAGATTCATTTCTGATAACCGATAAGGGTATCAGGAGGGTAGCATGAGCCAAGGGGGTTATCAATGGAAAAAATGACCAAAAGAACGCCAACGAAATTCCCAGGTGTATATTTTCGGCGAGGCACCCACAGAAAGGGCAAACACAAAGGAAAAATAGACACGGTTTTCGATGTCTCCTTTAAGGATGCCGATGGCAAAAAGGTATGGAAGAAGGTCGGATGGCAGGCAGAGGGGATTTCCCTTAAGCTGGCTGTTCAATTTCGAGCAGAATGGACAAGGAAAATCCGCCTTGGAGAAGGGCTTCCCTGGAAACGAAAGAAGGTACCCTTATTTTCCGAAATGGCGAGTCTTTATCTCAAGTGGTCCGATGAGAACAAAAACGAAAGCAACGATCATTCCCGGTACAAACACCTGGAGGGGCCTTTAGGAAACAAGCGGCTGAATGAAATATCCTCCTTTGACCTGGAGAAGTTGAAAAACGATCTGACCAAAAAAGAACTCGCGCCGGCTACCATCAAGCATTGTCTCGTTCTGGTAAGGGAAATCTATAATAAGGCGGTAGCATGGCGAAAATACCAGGGCCCCAATCCGATTCGAGGAGTGAAGCTGCCAACTTTGAATAACCGGCGAGAGCGGTTCCTTTCCCACGAGGAAGCAGATCTTCTCCTTCAGAAGCTTGCGGGGGTCTCCCCGGTCGTCCATGACATGGCCCTCTTGAGTCTCCATACCGGGCTGAGAGCGGGAGAAGTTTTTAACCTTCGCGGCCAGGATCTTGATTTCGAGAATAGACTGATTCGGGTAGTGGATTCAAAGAATAAGTCGAACCGAAGCGCCTACATGACCAACACCATCAAGGAGATGTTACAGAAGTGCCTCCCCAAGAATCCGGGGGATTTTGTTTTTACCGAAAGGGGAAATGATAATAAAGTAGATCGAATATCCCAAACCTTTGAGCGGGCCGTTGACGCCCTGGGATTCAATAAGGACGTTGAAGGTCCCCGGCAGAAGGCCGTCTTTCATACTCTCCGTCATACCTTCGCCTCCTGGCTTGCTATTCAAGGGACCCCGATCTTGACGATCAAAGAGCTTTTAGGACACAAGAGTCTTACAATGACGGAAAGATACAGCCACCTGGCTCCAGACGCGAAGAAGGGCGCGGCACTGGCCCTGGAGGCCAGTTTTGAAGCAAGCCGCGCTGGAAACAAGGTTGTCCCCCTTGCCGCAGCCAAGCAAAACCCCGGCAATCAGTAAGGGGCCTGGATCGATGGACACCTAAAATCTGTTAGCGGAAAACCTTTGATTTCCTGCTTGGTCTTTCCCGATCTCCCCTCCGATACCTCCTTTCGTTCTTCCTACTTCTCCAGATCATAGAGAATCGGCCGTGGTGGATACTGCCCGGATGTGCCGGGGGCTCTGGGGGGGCTCTGGGTTTTCAGTGCTGAGGATCAAAACGGCCACGGATCGGCCCGGGGTGGCCTACCCTGGACCTGGCCGGAGGAGGGGGTATAGTCGACAGGCCGGGGGGAAGGTATATGGGAAGGTGGGTCTATTGATCCCCCTCACACACGTGCTCGCTCTCTCCTGGAATCCCATCAAGGTTCCTGCAGGGGTAGGGGGTATGCCGTCTTTCGATTCCTATTTGCCACAATTTCGCCTATTTTTAATTTTTTTTCTCTCCCGGGAAACCTCCTCTAAAAGGAATCTTATCTATATCCACGTTGCATTTTGCTTTGATCATCCTTTTGACCTTCTCAATCTCTTTCTCCGCTTCAAACAGAATGATAAAAGGATTTTGTTTTAAAGGATTCCAGGTATCTTCGTATAAAATTCCACGCAAGGCCGGCGCCACTCCAAGTCTCAGCATAGCTTGGGAGAAAAGAAGAAAACGTTCCAATTCCTTCTTCGGATCATTCAACAGTTCTTCCATCCGTCGCTGCGCATCTTCCTTTGGAAACCCACCT
>JAPLIW010000765.1 GCA_026388915.1 Deltaproteobacteria bacterium | reverse complement strand
CCCCCCGCAGGCAATGGACCAGGCAGAAGGCCCGCAGGTTGGCCTCGCAGAAGGAGTCCCCGTTCAAAACCAGGACGGTTTCCGATTCCAACAGTGGTAGAGCAAAGCAAAGCGCGCCCCCGGTTCCCAGGGGAGAAGGGTCCTGGGAATACAAAAGGTTCATGGGCCCGTAGGTTTCGCCCAAGGTATCCCTTATCTGATGAGCCAGGTAACCCGTGCACAGGACGACCTGCCGGACTCTCACCGCCGCCAGCTGATCCAACAAATAGAAGATGAAGGGACGGGCCCCCACCTCGGCCAGGACCTTGGGCCGGTCCGCGACCACCGGCCGGAGGCGGCTGCCCAGCCCTCCGGCCAGAATGGCGGCAGTGATGTGGGAAAGGTTTTTCATTTCTTGTCCGTTTACAAGTTATTATCACCCCCACCCTCACCCTCCCCCATCAAGGGGGAGGGAATCGGGGGATCCCAAGTTCTCCCCCTCCCCTCGTGGGAGGGGGGGGGCGGGGGATAAAAAAAGAAATTCCTATACGATCAAGTTATGTTCTCATCTTACCTGGTACCCTGGGCCTTGAGCCTTTGGCCATTTTTACCTCTGCGATCTCTGCATGCTCTGCGGTTCAATTTTTGTTCTTTTTCTATACATTTTTCCAAGGACTCCGCCCGAACATCCGGTAGCCCTTCAGCAACTCTTGAATTCCCTCATCCAGGGAGCGTCGGGCCTCAAAACCAGCCTCCCGCAGTCTCCGGTTGGAGACGATGTAATTCCGTTTGTCCGGATCGCTTCCCACTTCCGAAAAATGAACATAGAAGCGGGGCACGTAATCCTTCACCTTCGTGGCCAGTTCGGCCTTGGAAAGATTGGCCGCATCCAACCCCACGTTGTAGGGCTTTCCCGCCATGGGGGAGCTGTGCTCGATACAGTATAGGAAGCAGTCGGCCACGTCCCGGATATGGACGTAGTTGCGCTTGAAATCCTTCTCGAAGATCACCAGGTACCCATCCGTGACCGCGGCATAGACGAAGTGGTTCACCAAGAGGTCCAGCCGCATCCGGGGGGACATGCCGAAGACCGTGGCCAGGCGCAGGCTGATCACATTCGGCGTCTGCAGCAGGAGGGTTTCGGCCTGAACCTTGGTCTGGCCGTAGAGGGAGATCGGCTCCAGGGGGGTGTCCTCGGTGCAGAAGACTTCGCTGGACTGGGTCCCATAACCGCTGTTGGTGGTGGGGTAGATGACCAATTGATTGGGGCTGCGCAGCCGGTTCAGCATCCCGATGGCTTCCTGATTGACCGACCGGGCCAGCCAGGGGTCCCGGTCGCAGGCCGGGGCGCCCACCACCGCGGCCAGGGGAATCAGCACGTCGGCTTTCCGGATCAGCGGCTGTAGGGTCTTCTCATCCCGCACATCCCCGAAGACAAAATCAAAAGAAGGATGAGCACAGAGATGAAAAAGGCTGTGCTGCCCGTAAATCAATTTGTCGATCGCCGTAACCCGATAGCCGGCCTTCAGCAGATGTTCGCACAGAATCGATCCCAGATAACCCGCTCCTCCGGTCACCAGCACCTTTGATTTCATTCATTTTCCTTTTCTATCTTGAAGAAGTTGTACACCTCGGTCTTCACCGCTTCCGCCACCCGGGTGGCCAGAAGGTTGATCTTCTGGGAGGGGAGAGATTCGCCCTCCCCATACCGGTTGATCCTGGCGATGATCTCGGGGAGGCTCAATCCGCTCTCCCGGCATCTCTTGACCTCTTCCAGAACGACCAGGTTCTGGGGGGTGTAGCGTCTCTGCCCCCCGTGGGTGCGGAGCGGGACCAGCAACCCGTTGAGTTCCTTCTCCCAGAAGCGCAACGTGTGGGGGGGAACCCTCAGCTTTTCACTGACCTGCAGGATAGTAAAAAGCTGATTCATTTCCTCCATGGTCTTTCACCTTTTAAGGGATTAAAAGAGAGCCTTTGTCTATTCTTATCGGCTTGATTTTCTTCAACTTTAACTTTCACTTTACCTTTTAGCAAAATATATTCCGTGGAGGATTTCTGCAGAAAAGGTCGTGAATTCAAATGGTTAACTTATAGGTGGAAAACCGGCCGGAGAAATATTTTGTTTTTGGGGGGATTAAAGTTGAAAGATTTGCCGACTTGGAACCCTGGCCCGGAAGGACCCGGTTTCCATTGGTCATCAGGCTTGAAGGTAGAAACAAACTCGGCCAGTCCTTTCAAGAGCAGGGAGGCCGAAGGATTATCTCCTATTCCCCGCAGTTGATGGCTCACCTTTATGACCAGATTCATCAGGTCCTCGAGACTGCCGATCTCCAACCCGCGGGGAAGGCCTAAGAGCTTCATCATCTTGTCCAGGACAGCCACGGCGGGGTCGATCTCCCCTGCGGACAGGCAGGAAAAGAAGTCCGTGTTCAACTGGGGGAAATAGTCACCCCTCCGCAGGGAAAGGCCCTCCTCGATTTCTTGGCTCTTCTCCCCGGAAAAATAGGAATCCGGCAATCTTCTCTTTTCCCATTTGGCCCGGGCGATCTCGATGGAACTTCTAAACGCCTCCACGAATTCTTGCATCGGGAATTTTGCCGCCACCGCCGCCCGGGCGGCTGCCCCCATCCGGCCGGCCAATTCTCGATCTTTTAACAATAACCGGGCATAATTCCGGAGTTCTGCAGGATCATCGGACAGAAAGCCGCTGACTCCGTGCTCGACGGGAGAGCTCGGATGGCGGTTTCCCAGGATGGGGAGACCGGCGGCCATGGCTTCCAGGGTGGCATTATTGTAGCCATCTTCCAGCATGGGATTGGCCGTATGGATGAAAAAGCGGTGGGAGCTCAAGAGGGATTTCATGTGGGCCCAGTTCTGGGAGGGCATTACGCCGGTCATATCGGGGTTGAAACCCACCAGGCGGATGGGGAGATCTTGAAAGGCTGCGCTATGAAAGTCCCAGAGGAGGATCCCCTTTCGGTTTTGAATCTGATTGGATACCCGGATTCCTGCGGCTATTTCTCCCGACCAT
>JAPLIW010000597.1 GCA_026388915.1 Deltaproteobacteria bacterium | reverse complement strand
CGCCGGAATGACGAATTCTCTGGAATTGACACTTATTACGAGTTCATCAATCATCGGCACACAGCGATTCTTTTAAGGGGGTCCCATGGACGAACAGATCGTATTCGGCGACCGCATGATCCCGGTCAAGCTTCCCGACCGAACCCGATTCGTGGCCCAGGGCCTTTCCACCTCCCTGCCGCCGGTGGCGGACCTGCGGGCCGTTCTTCAGGAGGCCTTGAGAAGGCCCCTGGACCTTCCTCCGCTTCGCGAACTGGCCAAGCCCGGGTGGAAGGTCACGGTGGCCTTCGATGATCCCACGGTTCCCTGCTACGGCCCGGTGTGGGAGCCGGCGATCCGTTCGGTCCTGGAAGAGCTGGAACATGCCGGGGTGAAGAAAAGAGACGTTAGCCTCCTGTGCGCCAACGCCCTCCACCGGAAGTTCACCCGGGGAGAGCTGGGCAAAGTGATCGGGAAAGAGCTGGTGCAGGAGTTCGGGTACCGGCTTCTCTGCCATGACGCCGAGGACCCCGAAAATCTGTCCTTCCTGGGCGCCACCCGCAGCGGGTACGACGTGGAGATCAACCGCCGGGTCACGGATTCCGACCTGACGGTCTACATCAACACGGTCGTCTGGAGGGGATTCACCGGGGGGTGGAAGTCGATCTGCGTGGGCCTGTCCACGTACCGTTCCATCCGCTGGCACCATTCTCCCGATGGGATGTCCATGTCCATCGAGGGGAACCAGATGCACGCCATGCTGGACGAGATGGGGGAGCTGATCGAAGAAAAGATCGGGAAGAGGCGCATCTTCAAAATCGAGACGGCGCTGGCCAACCCCCTCCAGGTGGCCCGGATCTGGGCCGGTAGCGTGGGGGAGACCCGGCGGGCGGCCCTGGATCTGCTAAAACAGCAGTACCCCCCCCGTCGCGATCTGGCAGAGGGAAAAGCCGATCTGATTATCTACGGCATTCCGGACTGGAGCCCGTACGCCTCTTTTTCCATCATGAATCCACTCTTGACCCTGGTCTCCTCCGGCCTGGGGTATCTGGGCGGAGTGATTGAGGCGCTGGGCAAACCCGGCTGCTCGGTGATCCTGGCCACCCCCTGCCCCAACCAGTGGGACGACCTGCACCATCCTTCCTACCGGGAGGTCTGGAACCAGGTCCTCAGCCGCTCCCGCAACCCCTACGAAATCCGGGATCTCTACGAAGAAGATTTCGCCCATCGGCCCGAATACCTCTACAAGTACCGCTTCGGCTACGGGTTCCACCCCATCCATGGAATCATGGCCACCTATCCCCTGAAGCGGCTCAAACATGCCGCCCGGGTTTTTGTGGCCGGGGCCACGGACCCCTCGCTGGTGACGCACCTCGGCTTTGAGCCGAAGGAATCGGTGGAAGCGGCCGTCGCCGCGGCGGAGAAGATCCACGGGAGAGACTCCTCCGTTCTTTTCATCCGCAATCCCCTGGCGGGAAACAGGAAGTAAAAGGCAGCCGAGAGCGGAGAGCATAGAGAACGGGAAAAACCGTTATTCGTTACTCGTTATTGGTTACTCGCTGAAGACCTGAAAAATGATCGCTTCGCTTGAGGAGCGTCACGCCAAGGCGTGACTTGAGGAGCGGCCTTCGGCCTCGAGGAGCGCTTCGCTTGAGGCGATAAGAAATGAAAAAGCGTTGCAAGTTGCCGGTTGCACGTTGCCAGAATGCGCATTGCGGATTGAATTGAAAGGATGGATGCAGGAATGTAGGGGCGCGCTGCTGCGCGCCCATGCAACTCCCGCGCACGAAAAGGCGTATAGGTTTTGAATCGCCTCAGGCATGCCGGGCATCGTATTGATAGATGTTTATTTGGTCAATTCTCAGTACAATAAAAAAGAAGGAATTTAATCTCAATGCGGAGGAGAAACGATGAAAATCACCGAATACTTTAAAACCGCCAAAGGGCGGGGAGTCATTGCCACCGCGGATTCGAGCGGTAAAGTGGACGTGGCCATCTACGCCGTTCCCCACGTGATTGATGATCAGACCGTGGCGTTCATCATGGCGGATAAACTGACTCATGCCAACCTGCAGTCCAACCCCCACGCGGCCTATCTTTTCACCGAGGAGGAAGAAAAATTTAAGGGCGTCCGGCTGTTCCTGACCAAGACGAAGGAAGAGAAAGACCCTCAGAAAGTGGATGCCATTCGCCGCAGGGAATATCCCCATTTGAAAGGGGAAGAGTTCCTGGTTTACTTCCGGGTGGATAAAGCTTTGCCGCTGATCGGCGCCGGGGCTGAATAACCCTCCAATGATCCCCTTACCCTCCTTATATGCCATTCCCAGGGGACTCCGGATAATTTCCTTAAGGTAAACCCCCGGCTCTCCCGGGGGACTCATAAAGTTTGACATTTCCGGAATGCCTGGGTCGTGGCCCGGGGGCAAGGGCATTGCGCGCAGAAAGCATCGGCCGGGTGAGCCCTTTTCTCAGGCGCTTCGCCAGGCTTCCGCAGAAGGCGGCGGGCCGATCAGGTAATGCAAATTCGGAATGCGGATTTCGAAATTCGGAATTAAATTTTGAATCCTTGGGTTTTCCATTCCACATTCCGCATTCTGCATTCCGCATTTTGGTTGCCCGCCCGTTCCATGGAATCAAAGGTGCCTCATGGTTTCTGCGTGCAAGGCCCTTGGCCCCGGGCCGGGCAACAGAGGGAAGTTCACCTTTAGGTGGAGGCCATTGACTGTTTCTGAGGTTTTCCGGGTTTCTGAGGTTTTCCGGGGTCCCTTTCAGTTTTCTTTCCATTCCAGGCCCATTTGTGGTATAAAATTTGCAGAGTAACCCTAAAAATAACCATCAAAGAGGGTATCCATGCGTCCCAGATCCGGAAAGTTTCTGCAAGTCGTCCTGGCTCTTATCATCTGCGGCGGCATTCTGCTCCTGGCCGGGTGCACCCAGGAGGCGAAAAAGGAGAGGCATTGGGGGAGGGGAGAGAAGTATTTCGCCGCGAATAAATTCAAAGAGGCGGTCATTGAATACCGCAACTTTTTGAAGCTGGCCCCCGGCGATGCCAAAGGGCATTACAAGCTGGGACTCTCTTATCTGCGGGCCGGGCAGGTGCGGGAAGCCTTCCCCGTGCTGGCGAAAAGCGTGGAGCTGGACCCGGAACAGGTCGACGCCCGCGTACAGCTGGGAAACATCTACCTTCTGGGCCGGGACCCCAAGAAAGCGCGGGAACAGGCGGAGAGGGCCCTGGCCAAGGAGCCCCAAAATGTTTCCGCCCTGCTGCTGATGAGCTCCATCCAATGGGCGGAGAATAATCTGGAGGGGGCGATCGCCCAGGCGCAGAAAGCCATCCAGCAGGATCCCAAAAAGATCGAGGCCTACCTCCAGCTGGCCAATCTGTACCTCCAGAAAAAAGAGCCGGACCGGGCGGAAAGCAACTTCAAGGAGGCCATCCGGGTCGATCCCCAATCTACCCGCGCGCGGTATGCTCTGGGCGAATTCTACCGGAGGGCCGGCAAGCAGGATCTGGCCGAAGCCCAATTCTTGGAAGTAACCAAAATCGCCCCCCAGGAGGTCAGCTCCTGGATCTCCCTGGGCAACTACTACGCGTCCCTGAGGCGCCCGGAGGAGGCGGAGAAACAGTTCCAGAAAGCCATCGAAATAGAGCCCAAGAAGATCTCCTCCATCCTCCATCTGGGAGACTTCTACCTGGCCCAGGGGAAAACGGATCCGGCCGTCGAGACGTACCAGAAGGCCGCCGGGGTGGATTCCAAGAATATCCTGCCCCGGGCCAAGATGGCCGAGGTCTACCTGAGCCAGAACAAAATTGACAAGGCGGCCCCGGTGGTCGATGAGATTCTCAAGATCAACCCCAAGAGCGCCGAGGGCAACCTGCTCAAGGGCCGACTGCACCTGGCCAAGAGGGAATTCAACGAAGCCGTCGCCATCCTCCAGGTGTTTCTCAAGGATAATCCCAAGTCGGCGCCGGCCTATTATTTTCTGGCCCTGGGCCATCTGGGAAATAAAGATGTCCAGCAGGCCAAGACCGCTCTGGCGGAGGCCGTGAAGCTGAGCCCCGGCTGGAGCGAGCCGAGATTTTTGCAGGCTGACCTTAACCTGCGATCGGGAGCCTTTGACCTGACCATCGAAGATGCCCGGCAGATCCTGAAGAGCGACCCGCGATCCTACCGGGCTCATATGCTCCTGGGGGTGGCCTACCTATATAAACGAGACGCGGCCAAGGCCTCCAAAACCTTCGAGGAGGCCATTCGCATCGATCCCCAAAACCCGACGGGGTATTTCCAGATGGGAAGACTCCTTCTGGCCCAGAAAAAGGGAAAGGAGGGCCTGGGCCAGCTGGAGAAGGCCCTTTCGCTCCAGCCGAATTACCTGGAGGCCCTCTACCTGGTCGCTTCCTACCACGTCAGCCAGAAGGAAAACAGGAAGGCCCTTGAACGGGTCGAGGCGCAGATCAAGGATTCTCCCCAGAATCCTTTCCTGTACAACCTGGCCGGAGGACTCTACGAGCTCGAGAAGGATGCGGGCAGGGCCGAGGGCAGCTTTCGCAAGGCCATCGAGCTCAACCCCAATATTCCCGAGTTCTACAACGCCCTGGGAGGTTTTTTCCTGCGGCAGCAGAAAGTGGATAAAGCCGTCGCCGAATACAAGGCAGCCCTCGATAAGAACCCCAACTCCCTGGCCGCGCACATGTCCCTGGGGATGATCTACGACTCCCAGGGGAAACTGGACCAGGCCAAAGACCATTATCAGAAGGCGCTGAAGATCGATCCCCGGTTCCCCCCGGCGGCCAACAACCTGGCCTACCTGTACGCGGAGAAGGGCGAGAACCTGGACGAAGCCCTGACCCTGGCCCAGGGGGCCAAGGAACGCGTCGCCGATGATCCCCACATTTCCGACACCTTGGGATGGGTGTATTACAAGAAGAGCGTCTATAGCCGGGCCGTCACTTATTTACAGGAGGCCAGCGAAAAGGCTCCCAACAACGCCCCTGTCCGGTATCATCTGGGGATGGCCTATTTCAAAAATGGGGACAAAGTCAATGCCAGGAAAGAGTTGAAGAAGGCCCTGGAACTCGACCCCAAATTTACCGGGTTCGAAGAAGCCCAAATGACTCTCCAGAGTCTGGGGTAACCGGTGACGGCCGACCGAAGACCGCCGACCGCCGACCGACGACCGCTCACGAATAACGT
>JAPLIW010000690.1 GCA_026388915.1 Deltaproteobacteria bacterium | reverse complement strand
AGTTTCGGTCATTGGAGCTTATTGGGAATTTGGAATTTAATTTTTTGAGTGAGGTCCTCCCATGGAAGCAACCAAGAAGCTGGCTGAATTCATCGTGAATACCGACTTAGCCGGTATTCCCCCGGAGGCAAGGGAAATCGGGAAAAGGGTGATCCTGGATCTCCTGGGGGTGGCTCTGGCAGGGTCCCGCGATCCCATGGCCCGGATTATGACGGATTATATTAAGGATACGGGCGGTCGCGCGCAGGCCAGTGTCTGGGGGAAAAAGTTCAAGACCTCCCCTTCTCTCGCGGCGCTGGCCAACGGCACCTTCGGCCATGCCCTGGACTACGACGACATCAACCGGAATATGCGGGGCCATCCCACCGTCCCCGTCCTCCCCGCGGCCCTGGCGGCGGGAGAAGAAGGGCATGAATCCCCATCTCTTCGAAAACGGGTGGCATCCCACGGCCATCCTGGGGGCCATGGGGGCAGCGGCCGCTGCGGCCAAGCTCTTCAAGCTGCCCGGAGAAAAAGTATGCATGGCTCTGGGCATTGCCGGCTCTCTGGCCTCCGGGCTGCGGCAGAATTTTGGGACCATGACCAAGCCCCTGCATGCCGGGCGAGCGGCCCAGAACGGGGTGATGGCCGCGCAGTTGGCCCGGCGGGGATACACCGCGGACCCGGGAATCGTGGAGGCCAAGCTGGGGTACGCCAATGCCTTTTCCGGTCCGGGGAAATACGATCTGAATAAAATTACGGCCAACCTGGGGAGTCCCTTCGACATCGTTTCTCCGGGCGTGGGCCTCAAGCGCTACCCGAGCTGCGCGCGGACCCATCCGGGCATCGACGCCATGCTGGACCTGGTGGAGCAGAATGATCTCCGCCCCGGCGACGTGGAGTCCGTTGCCTGCGCCGGAACCTATACGACCCCCACGATGCTCATCCACTCGCGCCCCCGGACCGCGCTGGAGGGGAAATTCAGCATGGAGTTCTGCCTGGCCTTGGCCCTGACGGAAAGGAAAGTCTCCCTTCCCGATTTCAGGGACCAGAAGGTTCAGGACCCCAAAATCCAGGAGTTGATCAGGAAAGTCACCTTTTCCATCCGCCCGGACCTGAACACCATCGAGCATTCCGGAAATCCTTCCACCACCGTGAAGGTCACCCTGAAGGATGGAAGGGAATTCACCAAGACAGTGGACGAAGCCCGGGGCACCCCGAATAATCCTCTTACGGCGGAGGAGGTAAGGGGAAAATACCGGCAGTGCGTGAAAGGGATCCAGCCCCAAAAAGAAATGGAGAAAACAATTGAGCTGGTGGGGGACCTGGAGAACCTGAAAAAGATCTCCACCCTGGCGGACCTCCTGCGCGGTGCCCAGAGTCGCTGAGTTAGGCGGCCATCGCTATGCTGCCCGGCCCGGCTGTCCCGGAAATGCGTAACCTAGGGGTGATTCATGAATCGCCCCTACAAACCTCCGGTATTCCGTAGAATCCCTGCCGACCTCGCCGTCCTCTTTTCCCTTCCGGGCCGGGAGGCTACCCGCGCGGGCTGAAGACCGGCGTCATCGGCGGGCCTCCGGGTTCGCTCTTTACCTCGACACGGCGTCGATCCCCAGCTCCAGCCGACCCAGGATGAGTTTGTGGACATTGGCGGTCCCCCCGTAGATGATGGGTCCCATGCAGTCTCGGTATAATCTCTCCACGTGAAATTCGTCGCTCAGACCATAGGACCCGTGGATTTCCACGGCGGCCCTCGCGCACCTGGCCAGAGCTTCCATGTTGTGGTACTTGGCGATGGAGGTTTCCTTGGTCACCGAAACATTTTTGTCCTTTAGGTAGGCAAGGCGGTAGGCCAGCCAGCGGGAGGACTCCAGGTCGACGACCATTTCGGCGATCTTCTCCTGAATCAGCTGAAAGCTTCCGATCGGCTTCTTGAACTGATTTCGCTCCCGGGCGTATTTCACGCATATGTCGAGGCAGCTTTGAATCGCCCCCACCGCCGCGCAGCCGATGCCGAACCGGGTGTGCTCCACGTTGGCAAAGGCCGCCCTCATCCCGAAACCGCCGATCTGGTTGGCCCGCGGGACCCGGCAGTCCCGGAAGAAGAGCTGGCCGTGATCGTGATGACGGAAGGCCATTTTGTTCTCGATGGGCGCCCGGGAGAACCCTGGAGTCCCCCAATCCACCAGGATGACTGCGAGTCCCTTGCTGCCCTTGGTCTTGTCGGTCTGGCAAACGACCAGGGCGAAGTCTGACAGGTTCCCGTTGGTGATCCAAGTCTTGTTTCCGTTGACGACCCAGGCATCCCCGTCCAGAACCGCGGTGGTTTCGATCGCCGTGGCATCCGACCCGGCGTTAGGTTCCACGGTGGCGAAGCAGTGCGTAAGGGTCCCCTGGATCAACCCGGGAAGGTACCTCTTCTTTTGCTCCTCGTTCCCGTTTTGGAGAATGGGGAGAATGCCCAGAGAGGTCCGGCCGCAGGCGGCCATGCCGAGAGTGAAATCATAATAGGACAGTTGTTCGGTGACCACGGCCAGAGTCATCCAGTCCAGGTCCAGTCCGCCGTACTCGGTGGGGGCCTTGATGCCGAGGAGACCCAGGGCCCCGAGTTTTTTGAAAAGGTCTGGGGGCATTCGGCACTGCCGGTCCCACTCCTTCACGTAGGGCTGGACTTCCCGGACGGCAAATTCCTTGGCCATATCCTTGAACATGGTCTGTTCTTTGGTAAGCTCAAAGTCCATTTTCTTCTCCTTTTCATAAAATTCAAATCCGGATTCCCACCCTTGGTGCTAATAATGAAGTTATCGCAGAAAGAACTTCCAGGATGGCTTTCAAGCTCGAGGTATCGACGTGCGGCCCGGGCATGGACAGGAACCCGTTTTGCATTGGATACAGTATACTGACTAGGAGATTAAGAAGTCAAGGGAGCTGGACCCCCTTCCGTACCGCCTTACGCTCCCGCGACTTGCGGGGCTCCTTCCGGCCGACGCTTTTGAAGCCCGAGCCTCTTGCCTCCGGCCCACAATCGAAGGTTCCCTGAAATATCAAATTCTGTGATTCCATCAGCAGAGCGCGCGGTTTACCTCAAGGAAAATTAAGGGCGGAAGGGAAAAAAGGGGGATCCTAGGGACAACTTTGTTGCTGTCTCTTACCTTCTTTATGGCCGTAGAATTTTGACCTTCTCTACTATTTGTTTCAGGTGCAGCGGGCCGGAGCCGCAGCAGGCGGAAATGATTTTTGCCCCCTCGCGTATCCATTCGGGCACATGGGCGGAAAACTGCCCGGGTCCGGCTTCGTATTTTTCCTGGCCTTCCACCAAGCTCGGCGAGCCGGCGTTGGGCTTGACGATCAGGGGTCGCCGGCAATTAGCCTTCATCAGGCGGATCACTTCGGTCATCTGGCTGAGGGTAACGCCCCCGCAATTCGCCCCGATGACATCGGTTCCCTCGGCATCCAGGCGGCGGGCCGCCGCCTCCGGGCTTACCCCCATCATGGTGCGATAGCCCTGAGCCCCCGGGTTGAAAGCCAGGGAGACGAAAACCGGAAGAGGGGTTTCTTTTTTCGCCGCCCGGAGGGCGATCACCGCCTCTTCCAAGTCGTACATGGTGAGGATATTGATGATCTCCGCCCCGCTTTCCGCCAGCACTCGGGCCTGCTCGGCGTAAGCCTCAAAAGCCTCCTGGGGATCCACATCCCCCAGGGGTTTCAACATTCTTCCCGTGGGCCCCATGCTCCCGGATACGTATTTTCCCTCCGGCTGGACTCCTTTGAGGATCCGAATCATTCCCCGGTTTAATTCCTCAGCCTTCTCCGCCAGGCCGAACTTGGCCAGGGAAATCCGGTTCAGGTTGAAGGT
>JAPLIW010000701.1 GCA_026388915.1 Deltaproteobacteria bacterium | reverse complement strand
CCGTGCACCTTTACTACAACTTGGCAATGAATTTCGGAATAGTCTGTGTAGGATAGGTGGGAGACTTTGAGATCTCGGCGCCAGTCGGGATGGAGTCAACCTTGAAATACCACCCTGATTGTTTTGGAATTCTAACCTGGGCCCGTCATCCGGGTCGGGGACATTGCCTGGTGGGTAGTTTGACTGGGGCGGTCGCCTCCCAAAATGTAACGGAGGCGCGCAAAGGTTCCCTCAGGCTGATTGGAAACCAGCCGTAGAGTGTAAAGGCATAAGGGAGCTCGACTGCGAGACCAACAAGTCAAGCAGGTACGAAAGTAGGCCTTAGTGATCCGGCGGTTCCGAATGGAAGGGCCGTCGCTCAACGGATAAAAGGTACTCCGGGGATAACAGGCTTATCGCGCCCAAGAGTTCATATCGACGGCGCGGTTTGGCACCTCGATGTCGGCTCATCGCATCCTGGGGCTGGAGCAGGTCCCAAGGGTTCGGCTGTTCGCCGATTAAAGCGGTACGTGAGCTGGGTTTAGAACGTCGTGAGACAGTTCGGTCCCTATCTGACGTGGGCGCAGGATATTTGAGAGGAGCTGTCCCTAGTACGAGAGGACCGGGATGGACGAACCTCTAGTGTGCCAGTTGTCCCGCCAGGGGCAGCGCTGGGTAGCTAGGTTCGGAAGGGATAACCGCTGAAAGCATCTAAGTGGGAAGCCCCCCTCGAGATTAGATATCCCTTTCCGGTGGAGACACCGGAGCTAAAGACCCCTTGTAGACTACAAGGTTGATAGGCCAGGGGTGTAAGCCCAGTGATGGGTTGAGCTTACTGGTACTAATGGGTCGTGCGGCTTGGCCATAATCTCCTGAGTTTTTTTAAGGCTGCAAATATGGAATTGTCATCGTTTTTCGGTTTTCGGTGGCGATAGCGGAGGGGTCACACCTGTTCCCATTCCGAACACAGAAGTTAAGTCCTCCAGCGCCGATGGTACTGCATGGGTAACTGTGTGGGAGAGTAGGACGCCGCCGGGATTTTTCCAAAGCCCTTCTTCGATGATTCGAAGGAGGGCTTTTTCTTTTTTCGGGCCGCCATTGTTAAACCGAAGGCAATTGGCCTCCTCCCCCTCAAAGACAGGCAAGGGGTCCCTGGACAAGGTTGAATTCAGGACAGCTCCAAAGAAGCCGTGGTGAATTGACACCTGTTTGTCTTTCCGGTAAGCTTTTGGGAGAATTATACTGGACGAAAGGAGTCTGTCATGGGGGAATTTTTTAAGAGCCGAAAGCTCAAGGCGATTCTGATCGGGATCGCGGCCTGTATCCTTATCATCTTGTACAGTTACTTTGTAGCGGATACGGTCCAGACGAAGATCACCGACGCCCAGATGACCAAGGTGGACGGGAGATACATGATCGCCACTGAATACCGTCCCCTCGTCAACTACGACGCCTGGTACCGGTTCAAGTTCGATTCCGGGACCATCCAGAACGAGGCGGTGCGATTGAAAGGAAAAACGGTCAAAATTAAGAAATACGGGTGGAGGGTCCCCCTTTTTTCCGAGTATGAGAATGTGGTGAAGATCGAAGAGGTGAAGTGAGTCGAGGCCTTTTGGTTTCACCCTTTCAAGCCTGGCGAATCCGGTCTTTTTTGCTTTTGCAAAGCATCCGGCCTTGTGCTATAAAATATAAATTAATAAAGAAGGGGAGATAGGACCCATGTCCGGCCACTCAAAATGGAGTACGATCAAGCACAAGAAGGGTGCGGCTGATGCCAAGCGGGGAAAAATCTTTACCAAGCTGATCAAGGAGATCACCGTGGCAGCCCGGGCCGGGGGCGGTGATCCCGGGGGGAATCCACGCCTGCGTTCGGCGATTACCGCAGCCAAAGCGGAGAACATGCCCAAAGACAATATTGATCGGGCCGTCAAGAAAGGAACGGGGGAGCTTCCCGGGGTGTCTTACGAAGAGGCCACCTTCGAAGGGTACGGGCCCGGGGGAGTGGCGATTCTAGTAGAAATCCTGTCGGATAATCGAAAACGGACGGTGGCGGACATCCGGCACATCTTCTCGAAAAATGCCGGCAACCTGGGGGAAGCCGGCTGCGTTTCCTGGATGTTCGGCAAGAAGGGGTTGATCGTCTTCGAAAAAGAGAAAGTGGATGAAGAGAAGCTGATGAACGCAGCCCTCGACGCCGGAGCCCAGGACGTGCGAGAAACCGAGAAGGAATTCGAAGTGGTCTGCGATCCTTCCGATTTTGAAAAGGTAAAGAAAGCCCTGGAACAAGCCCAGCTCAAACCTCTGCTGGCGGAAATCACCATGGTTCCCCAGTCGACGATCAAACTGGTGGGGAAAGAAGCGCAGCAGATGCTCCGCCTGATGGAAAGCCTGGAGGATTCGGACGACGTCCAGCACGTCTATGCCAATTTCGACATCCCCGATGCCGAGATGGAGCAGCTCAGTGCGTAAGGGGAATATCCCCGTTTCCCGGCCCCCCGCCCTGAGGAGCCGGGGAGACATCATCCGTATCTTAGGCGTGGACCCGGGGATGGGCGCCACGGGTTTCGGCCTGATCGAATTCGAAAATCAAGGTTCCCTTCTGTACCGCGAGAGTGGAGTTCTTCGTCCCCGGGGAACTTCGGTTTCTCCCCGCCTGCAACAGATCTTCCGCGGCCTCACCCGCCTGATTGAAACCACGAAGCCCCGGTTCATGGCGGTGGAACGCCCTTTTTTCGGCAAGAACGTGAAGAGCGCCATGCTCCTCGGGCAGGCCCGGGGGGCCGCGCTCCTGGCGGCGGCGGAAACGGACCTGGAGGTTTATGAGATCAGCCCCCTGGAGGTCAAACAGGCGGTGGTGGGATACGGCCGGGCGGACAAGGAACAGATCCAGGCCATGGTCCGGGTCATCCTGGGAATCCGCCAGGTGTTAACCGCCGATGCGGCCGACGCGCTGGCCGTAGCCATCTGCCTGGCCCATTCTCTGCCCCTGAAAATCTCCCTGCAGGAGGCCCTGTTGAAGGATTCCCGGAGGGAACAGCGTCGGTCCGCGCGGTGGACGGAGAAGGACCTGGGAGGCCGCCGGTGATTGCTCAGATTCGGGGACGGCTCATTCACAAGGAACCCGGCTCGGTGGTGGTGGAGGCCAACGGCCTCGGCTACCGGGTCTTCGTTTCGCTGACCACTTTCTACGAAATCCCGGACCTGGAGCAGACCGTAATCCTGCATACTCATACCCACGTTAGGGAAGACGCCCTCCAGCTCTTCGGGTTTTCTAGTGCTCTGGAAAAGGAGCTCTTCCAGATCCTGATCGGGGTCACGGGGATCGGTCCCAAGCTGGCCCTGAACATTCTCTCGGGCATCGCCCCGGAGGAACTCCTCCATTCCCTGGACCAGCGGGACATGAACCGCCTTCAGTCCGTGCCCGGGATCGGACGGAAGATGGCCGAGAGGATGGTGGTGGACCTCCAGGAGAAGGCCCGCAAGATCGGGAGCCGCATCGCCCTGGCGCCTTCCGCGGCAAGGCCCACGGAAAGATGGGCGGAGGATGTGATCTCCGCCCTGCTAAACCTGGGATACAAAAAGGGGCAGGCGGAAAAGGCCGTGGAGATGGTATTCCGCCAGGATCCGAATCTGGCCCTGGAAAAGGCCCTGAAAGAGAGCCTGAAAATTCTGGCCGCGGTATAGGATCATGACCAGCCGGAAAAAACCTCCTAAGTTCATTCCCGACGAAGAAGAAAAAAATTCCCCCACCGTCCGCCGGGTGCAGCCCGAGGTGAGCGAGGAAGACCTCCGCAACGAGGTCAACCTGCGGCCCCGCACGTTGGAAGAGTACGTGGGGCAGGAAGAGGTAAAGAGCAACCTGCGGGTCTTCGTGCAAGCGGCCAAGAACCGCGGGGAGGCGCTGGACCACGTCCTCTTCAGCGGACCTCCTGGCCTGGGAAAGACCACCCTGGCCTACATCATCGCTTCCGAACTGCGGGTCAACGTCAAGGCCACTTCCGGCCCGGTCATCGAACGGCCGGGAGACCTGGCGGCCATCCTGAGCAACCTAAAGGAACACGACATCCTTTTCATCGACGAGATCCACCGGCTGAACCACGTGGTGGAGGAGATCCTCTACCCGGCCATGGAGGACTTTCAGATCGACATCCTCATCGGCCAGGGGCCCAGCGCCCGCTCCATCAAATTGAACATTCCTCCTTTCACCTTGGTGGGGGCGACCACCCGGGCCGGTCTCCTGACCTTTCCCCTGCGGGACCGGTTCGGAATCAGTTTCCGCCTGGAGTTCTACTCGCCCGCGGAGCTGGAGAAGATCCTCATACGCTCCGCCCGGATCCTGAACGTGGAGCTGAACCCTTCGGGCGCGCAAGAGATCGCCAAGAGGTCCCGGGGAACCCCCCGGGTGGCCAACCGGCTGCTCAGGCGGGTGCGGGATTTCGCCCAGGTGAAGGCCGAAGGAAAGATCGACCAGGCCATGGCCGACCAGGCCCTGAAGCTCCTGGAAGTGGACGAGAGGGGACTGGACAAGATGGACCGGAAGATCCTCCTTACCATTTTGGAGAAATTCAACGGCGGCCCGGTGGGCCTGGACACCCTGGCCGTGGCGGTGAACGAGGAAAAAGACACCATCGAAGATGTCTATGAGCCCTACCTGATCCAGCTGGGATTTCTGGACCGGACGCCCCGGGGAAGGAGGGCCACTCCCTTGGCGGTCGGGCATATGGGAAAGCAGGCCCAGCATTTTCCGCAGGAGCGTCTGCTGTAGATTTAGAAACTTCTTAGCCACAGAGGTCACAGAGGAAAAAACCAAAAAATTGGAATGATGGAATATTGGAATATTGAAAAAACCTTTTTCTTTTCCCACCATTCCATTATTCCATTGTTCCATGCCTTTTTTCCTCTTTAACCTCTGTGGCCTCTGTGCCCTCTGTGGCAAAGGGTTTTGAGATTTTTGCCTTTATGAGATTATTTTTACTTTTTTAGGCTAAACTATTATTAAATTTAATCGGCGAGGACAGGAAACGCACGTGGAGATGAAAGAAACGAAAAATCCAGCCGGCAGGACGAAATTCATCTTTGTTACCGGAGGAGTCCTCTCCTCCCTGGGGAAGGGCCTGACCGCCGCCTCCACCGGGGCTCTCCTGGAGTGCCGGGGGTTGAAGGTGACCCTGCAGAAGCTCGACCCCTACATCAACGTGGACCCCGGCACCATGAATCCCTTCCAGCACGGCGAGGTTTTTGTGCTGGACGACGGAGCGGAAACCGACCTGGACCTGGGCCATTACGAACGGTACACCTCGGCCCGCCTGGGCCGGAGAAACAACCTCACCACCGGCCAGATCTACTACTCGGTGATTACCAAGGAGAGACGGGGCGATTACCTGGGCGCCACGGTCCAGGTCATTCCCCACATCACCGACGAGATCAAGCGGAACATCCTGGCCATTTCCGACGACGCCGACGTGGCCATCATCGAGGTGGGGGGAACGGTGGGGGACATCGAATCGCTTCCCTTCCTGGAGGCCATCCGGCAGCTGAAATCCGACCTGGGACGGCAGAACGCCCTCTACCTCCACGTGACCTTGGTCCCCTATATCAAAACCTCGGGGGAGCTGAAGACCAAGCCCACCCAGCACAGCGTGATGAAGCTCCGGGAGATCGGAATCCAGCCGGACATCCTGATCTGCCGGACCGAGCAGCAGCTTCCCCCGGACATCAAAGCCAAGATCTCCCTTTTCTGCAACGTGGACCGGGACGCGGTCATCACCGCCAAAGACGTGGAATCCATCTATGAAGTTCCTCTCCTCTTCCACCAGGAAGGGCTCGACGAGAAGGTCGTCCAGCTCTTGAACATCTGGACCCGGGCGCCCATCCTGGATAAATGGGAAGAAGTCCTGCGGGCCATCAAGAACCCCAGGGGGACCGTGGACATCGCCATCGTGGGCAAATACGTCCACCTCAAGGACTCCTACAAATCTCTGAACGAGGCCCTCGTCCACGGAGGGATCGCCAACCGTCTGCGGGTAAACCTCCATTTCGTGGATTCGGAGGCGGTGGAAAAAGAGGGTCCCGAAGGATTCCTGAAGGATGCCGACGGGGTTCTGGTCCCCGGGGGGTTTGGCCAGCGGGGAATCGAGGGGAAGATTCAGGCCATCCGCTACGCCCGGGAAAACCGGGTCCCCTACCTCGGGATCTGTCTGGGAATGCAGCTGGCGGTGGTGGAATTTGCCCGGAATGGGTGCGGGCTGGCGGGCGCCAACAGCACCGAGTTTAACCCCGAGACCCCCCATCCGGTCATCGCCCTCATGGAGGAGCAGAAAAGCATCCTGGAGAAGGGCGGGACGATGCGTTTGGGCGCCTACCCGGCGGTCCTGAAGGAAGGGTCCTTTGCCCACCAGGCCTATGGAGAACTGCAGATCTCCGAGCGCCACCGGCACCGGTATGAACTGAACAATGATTACCGGAAGGCCCTGTCGGAGAATGGACTGATCTTCAGCGGGCTCTCGCCCGACGGGAACCTGGTGGAAATCTCCGAACTGCCCGGCCATCCCTGGTTCCTGGGGTGCCAGTTTCATCCCGAGCTGAAATCCAGGCCCCATGCCCCCCATCCCTTATTCCGCGAATTCATCTCAGCCGCCTACAAAGAGAAGCGCAAGAAGCGGAGAAAGACATCATGACCCCCATCTCCTTCCCGGCGGTAAAAGAGGTCCGGGTCGGGCCGGTGACCCTCGGGGGACGAAGGCCTCTGGTCCTGATCGCCGGGCCCTGCGTCATCGAGTCCGAGGAAGCCTGTCTGGAGGCCGCCGGCTCTTTGCAAGAGCTGACCCGCTCGCTGGGGATCCCCCTGATTTTCAAGTCCTCCTACGACAAGGCCAACCGCAGCTCCCTCCGCTCCTACCGGGGCCCCGGGCTGGACCTGGGGCTGAAAATTCTGGGAAGAGTGAGGCGCGAGTTGGGCATTCCGGTCCTCTCGGATGTGCACCGGTTTGAAGAAGTGAAAGAAGCGGCCAGGGTCCTGGATGTATTGCAGGTGCCGGCCTTTCTCTGCCGCCAGACCGACTTCGTGCGGGCCGTCGCCCAAGCCGGCAAAGCGGTCAACGTAAAGAAGGGCCAGTTTCTGGCCCCCTGGGATATGCAGAACATCGTGGAGAAGATCGAGTCCGCCGGTAACCCGTCGATCCTGCTCACGGAGCGGGGCGCCTCTTTCGGTTACAACAATTTGGTGGCCGACATGCGGTCCCTGGTCATCCTGCGGCAAACGGGCTACCCGGTCATCTACGATGTAACCCACAGCCTTCAGCTTCCCGGGGGATTGGGAACCTCCTCGGGGGGGCAGCGGGAATACATCCCTCCCCTGGCCCGGGCGGGAGTTGCGGCGGGGATCGATGGGATCTTCATGGAAGTCCACCCCAACCCCGATGCCGCCCTCTGCGACGGGCCCAACTCGCAGCCCCTGAAGGAGCTCCGTCCTCTTCTGGAGCAGCTGATGGCGCTGGACAGAATCGTAAAGACGCATGGAGGATAGAGCAGAGAGCATGGCAAATATGCATAGAGCAGAGCGCAAAAGAAAGCTCATGGCTCATAGCTCATAGCTGATCGTTTACCGTTAATTGCTATTAGCCATGAGAGCAGAGAGCGAAGAGAATATAGCAAAAATAGAAGGGCATAGGCAAAGCGCATAGCGTATAGCGAAGAGAAGGAATCAAATTGACAAAGAAAGGCTGGAAAGACCGGGCGAAAAGAATCCGCCTCCTGCTCCTGGACGTGGACGGAGTGATGACCGACGGGCGGCTGGGATTTGACGGCGCGGGGCGGGAATTCAAATTTTTCTACGCCCGCGACGGCATCGGGATCCGGCTCCTCCAGCGGGCGGGGCTCAGGGTGGGGATTCTATCCGGGCGCCGGGCCAAGGTCGTCGAACTTCGGGCCAGAGAACTGGGGATCGATCTCCTCCGGCAGAAGATCCAGGATAAAGCTCGGGCTTTGGAGGATATCCTAAAAAAAGAGAAATTACACCCTGAACAAGTCTGCTATGTCGGAGATGACCTGGTGGACCTTCCGGTTCTGACCCGGGTGGGACTCGCCGTAGCCGTGGCCGACGCGGCCCCGGAGGTAAAGGCAGCGGCTCATGTCATTACCCGGAAGCCGGGGGGAAGGGGAGCGGTCCGTGAAGTCTGTGAAATCCTTTTGCGGGCCCAGGGAAAATGGAAGTCGAGAGTCCAGACATTGTTCTCCGTCCCGACGAGATGAAACGGTTTTTCTTTTCCCCTGGTTTCCCCGTATGAGTCCCCGGATTCCAGGGCCCCTTCCAAAATGGGCCTTTACACCCCCCCGGCACAATGCTAGAATGACCATGGAGATAAAGGGATGAGAGGCAAGATCACTCTTCGATCCCTGGTGGGTATGATCATTCTGGGGAGTTTGGGAGGAGTGGGGTTTTTTGTCTGGCAAGCCATGGCCCCGCCTCCGGGGGACCGACATCCTCCCGACAAGTCGGATGTTGCCGCCGACCTGAAACTGGACCGGGTTCACTATACGGAGACGCGGGAAGGGATGAAAGAATGGGAATTGGAGGCGGCTTCCGCGGTCTATTATCGGGACCAAAACACCCTCGCCCTGGAAAAGGTCCGGGCCACCTTCTACGGGAAAAATCAGGAAACCTACGTGCTGGTGGGAGAGAAGGGAAGATACAATACCCAGACCAAAGTGATCGAAGTATACGATGGAGTTAAGGTCGATTCCAGCCTCGGCTACCAGCTGCGGACGCAGGGCCTCAGATACCAGGCTGATCAGAGAGAACTGAGCACCTCCGATCCGGTGGAGATGAAGGGGCCGGGTATGCAGGTGGAGGGGGTGGGAATGGTGGTAGAGTTGAACCGGCAATGTTTGAGAATTCTCGGGGGGGTCACCACGACCCTTTCCTCTTGGGACTGGAAGAAACCCTCCCGGTCGGCCATGTGAAATGAGAAGCAGGCTCCCGCTCCTGGCCATGGCGGTTTTATTGTGGCTCCTGCCCGTGCTTATTCCCGGCTGGGCCGCAGAAAAGAAGTCTCTCCTCCCGGCGGGGAAGGGGGGGATCTCCTCCGCGCAACCCCTGCGCATCACCTCCCAGCAGCTTGAGGCGGATAATAAGAACCAGCTGATCACCTTTCGAGGAAACGTGATCGCCCGGCAGGGGGATATGACCATCTACGCGGATACGGCCCAGGTCTTCTACGAAAAGAAGGAAGAGGGAAACGACATCCGGGAGATTGTGGCCACGGGAAACGTGAAGATCCACCAGGGGGACCGGGTGGCCACGGGGCAGAAGGCCGTTTTTGTCAACGCAGAGCAGAAGATCATCCTCACGGGAGAGCCCCGCGTCTGGCAGGGGAAAGACATGGTGAGCGGGGAAAGGATCACCGTCCTGCTGGAGGAAGATAAGAGTCTGGTGGAGAGTGGCCCCGACCGGCGGGTGGAGGTCATTCTCTATCCCCGAGAGGAGGGGGGGGCGAAAAAAGAAAAACCATGACCTCGCCCCCCACCCTGGTTGCCCGGGGATTGAAAAAAAGGTATAAGCAAAAGTGGGCCGTCGATTCCGTTGACCTGGAATTCCGGGCGGGGGAAGTCATCGGGCTTCTGGGGCCGAACGGGGCGGGAAAGACGACCACTTTTTATATTATTGTGGGCCTCATTAAGCCGGAGGGGGGCCAGGTCTTTCTGTCCGGCGAGGAGATTACCCATGATCCCATGTACCTCCGGTCGCGCAAGGGGGTGACCTATCTTCCCCAGGAGCCCTCGGTCTTCCGCAAGCTGACGGTGGAAGAGAATCTGATGGCCATCCTGGAGACGCTGGACCTTTCCGCGGAGGAGAGGAAGCGGCGGCTGACCACGCTCCTGGAGGAACTGGGAATCTCCGCCCTGGCCAAACAAAAGGCTTTCTCCCTCTCGGGCGGGGAGCGGCGCCGGGTGGAGATCAGCCGGAGTCTGGTGACCTCCCCCCGGTTCATTCTCCTGGATGAACCCTTTGCCGGGATCGATCCCCTGGCGGTGGTGGACATCCAGAAAATCATCGCCCAGCTGAAAGCCAAGGGGATCGGGGTGGTCATCTCGGACCACAATGTGCGGGAAACCCTGGGGGTCTGCGACCAGGCCTACATTTTGAACGAGGGGAAGATTCTGGAGACCGGGACTCCCGAAGAGATCGCCCAAAGCCGCAGGGCCCGGGAGATCTACCTGGGAGAGAATTTTCATTTTTAGGGGATTGAAGGATTATGGCGGAATGGTCGATACAGATAGAGAAGCTTTAGAAAATCCAGCGGCCTGCGGGGCCGCGCGAAAAGCCTGAAGGGTTTATGGCCTTAGAAATCCGTCAAAGTCTCAAGCTCTCCCAGCAGCCCATCATGACTCCCCAGCTCCAGCAGGCGATCAAGCTGCTGCAGCTTTCCCGGATGGAGCTGATGGACCTGATCCGGCAGGAGGAGGAAGAGAATCCGGTCATCGAAGAGCTCTCCGAACCCGCCCAGGAAACCGAGCCCCTGGAGACCAATTTCGAAACCCTCGGCCCCACCCCCACCGAGCCTAAGGAGCGGCGGGAGGAAGAGCCCGGCCTGCCGGAACTGGACTGGCGGGCGGAGGAGCGTTCCTGGGGGACGCGGGCATCCGAAGAGGACGACGACCGTCCGACCTTCGAGAATTTCCTGACCAAGAAGGCCAGCCTGGCGGACCACCTTCTCTGGCAGCTCCGCCTGAATCACCTTACCGAAGAAGAGCGGCTGATCGGGACGCTGATCATCGGCAACCTGAACGATGACGGCCTGCTGCAGGTCTCGCCGGAGGAAGTGGCCGTGCAGAGCGGGTTTGACCCGGAGACCGTCCAGAAGGTGATCCAGAAAATTCAGGCCTTCGACCCTACCGGGGTGGCCGGCCGGGACCTGCGGGAATGCCTGCTGCTGCAGGCGCAGCAGCTCTATCCCCAGGAATCGCTCATGCAGAGGATCATCAACGACTATCTGCATCTTCTGGCCAAAAAGAACTACCAGACTTTGAGCCGCGAGTTGGGGGCGCCTCTGGAAGAGGTCATCCGGGCGACCCGCCTGATCGGCGAACTGGACCCGCGTCCCGGACGCCGGTTCAACGATGAGAACATCCCCTACATCACCCCGGACGTGTACGTCTTCAAGATGGGGGATGATTACCTGGTCATGCTGAACGAGGACGGGCTTCCCAAGCTGCGCATCAACTCCTATTACCGGAGCATCCTGCGGGAAAAAACCCAGTTCTCCGGGGAGGCCAAGAATTACATCAACGACAAAATCCGGTCGGCCCTCTGGTTGATCAAGTCCATTCATCAGCGCCAGCGGACCATCTACCGGGTGACCAAGTCGATCGTGAAATTTCAGCGGGACTTCCTGGACAAGGGGGTGACCTTCCTGAAACCCATGGTTCTAAAGGACGTGGCCATGGACGTGGAGATGCACGAGTCTACCATCAGCCGGGTGACCTCGAATAAGTACGTCCATACCCCGCAGGGAATCTTTGAGCTCAAATACTTCTTCAACAGCAGTATCAACACCTCCCGGGGGGAGAACGTGGCCTCCGAGAGCGTCAAGGAAAAGATCCGTCTGATCCTCGCCCAGGAAGATCCCCAGAAACCGTACAGCGATCAGGAACTCGTGGAGATTCTCAAGAAGCAGGACATCCTGATCGCCCGCCGGACGGTGACCAAATACCGGGAAATGCTGGGGGTTCTTCCCTCCACCCAGAGGAAACAAATCATCTAATTCATTGAATGGAGGCGTGGGGCATGCAAGTTTCCGTCACCTTCCGCAACATGGAATCCAAAGAGGTATGGCGCGAGTATGTGCAGGACAAAATTTCCAAAATGAAAAAATACCTGGACTCGCCCCTGGAGGCCAGCGTGGTTCTCACCACGGAGAAGCACCGCCAGATCGCCGAAGTGAACCTGATGGCCAATCGGTTGACGGTAAACGCCCGGGAAGAGACCGAGGACATGTTTTCGACCATCGATGGAGTGATGGACAAGCTGGAACGGCAGCTCCTGAAATACAAGGAAAAGATCAAACGCCACAAAGTGAACTCCAGCCTCCCGGAATCGAGCCTGCGGATGAACGTGTACGCGGCCGAGAGTTTTGAGGAGGGCGGGGAACCGAAGCTGATCAAGAGCCAGAAGCTGCAGGTCCGGCCCATGTCGGTGGAGGAGGCCGCCCTGCAGATGGACCTGTTGAACAACGACTTTTATATTTTCACCAACATAACCTCCAAAAATCTGAATGTCATTTACCGCATGAAAGACGGGCATTACGGCCTGATTGACCCCCAGGGAGGATGAACCTTGCCTCCGGCCTCCATGGCCTGAACCGGGGTGACGAAAGGACGGTGGAAAACCGCGGGCCCGGAAAGAGAGAATCCCGGGGGGCCCCCTTCGGGGCAGAAGGAGGCAAGGGATTCCTTCGACGGAAACCTGGAAGCTATGAAAATTCTAGATATTCTGGATAAGAGATTAATTGTCCCCGAAATCGCCTCCAAGACCAAGGAGGGCGTTTTGCGGGAATTGGTTCATGTGCTGGCCCAGGTGGAAAAGGTCAGCGAAGACCGGATGATCGAGATCCTGCTGGAGCGGGAGAGCCTGGGGAGCACAGGAATCGGAGAAGGGGTGGCCATTCCCCACGGGAAGAGCAAGGAGGTCAAAAAGATTCTGGCCTCCTTCGGGAGAAGCCTGCCCGGCATGGACTTCCAGTCGCTGGACGGGAAACCGACCCACCTGTTTTTCCTTCTCATCGCCCCGGAAGATTCGGCCGGAATGCATCTGAAAGCGCTGGCCCAAATTTCCCGGTTGATGAAAGATCAGACTTTTCGCAAGCGCCTCATGGACGCCCACTCCGCGGAGGAAATCTATTCCCTCTTTTCCGAGGGGGAGGAG
The DNA here is from genome assembly GCA_026388915.1 of Deltaproteobacteria bacterium. Lineage (GTDB taxonomy): Bacteria > Desulfobacterota > SM23-61 > SM23-61 > SM23-61 > SM23-61. The sequence goes on along the minus strand of JAPLIW010000701.1, from coordinate 9,445 downwards.
AAGGTGTAAGGGGAAACCCCCGAGGCGGTCCTCCCCCGGCAGTGATTCAGAACCGATTCCCGAGAGACCAGACCAAATCAGGCGGGCTGATTCCGGCGCCGGTTTCCACCGGGGCCGACCGGAGAAGAAGGAGGCGAGGGGAGGGCCTTTCCGAGCGCGGTGAACAAGCTGGAGCTGAAAAACTCGCGGATCGTGATCATCACCGGGCTCTCGGGATCGGGGAAGAGCACCGCCAGCCGGGCGCTGGAGGACATGGGGTTCTTCTGCGTGGACAACCTGCCCATCGCCCTTCTGCCCAAGCTCCTGGAACTCTCTTCCGCTTCCGTGGGGGAATACTCCAAGATCGCCCTGGTCATGGACCTGCGGGAGAGAGAATTCCTCCGGACCTACCGGGAGGTCTTCTCCCGCCTGTCCGCGGAAGGCTATCAGCTGGAAATTCTTTTCCTGGAAGCCTCGGATGACGTGCTAGTGCGCCGCTACAGCGAGACCCGGCGGACCCATCCCCTGGCAGAGGGACAGGACCTGGTGGAAGGAATCCGGCAGGAGCGGGAAATGCTGGCTCCCCTGCGGTCCATGGCCACCCTGGTGGTGGATACCTCCACCTATAACGTCCATGAGCTCCAGCTGGCGATCCGCGAGCTCTTTTCCCAGAGGCCCCTGGGAAGGAAAATGGCTTTGACCTTTCTCTCCTTCGGATACACCCATGGAATTCCGCAGGAGGCGGATCTGGTGATCGACGTGCGCTTTCTGCCCAATCCCTATTTTGTGGAAGAGCTGAAGGAAGTACCCGGTTCCGACCAACGAATTCACGATTTTCTCATGGGCCACCAGGAAACGCGGGACTTTCTCTCCCGTTTTGAAAATCTGCTGGCCTATCTCCTTCCCCGGTACGAGCGGGAAGGCAAAGCCTACCTGACCGTGGCCATCGGGTGCACGGGAGGCCGCCATCGTTCGGTGGCCGTTGCGGAAGAGATGAAGAGCCTCTTCCAGAGCCAATTCCCGGTGAGGCTGAGACACCGCGACCTGAAGAATTCCGCCTGAAGAGAAGCGGGGGGAAGGGAAAGAGAGGGCTCAGAGGCATATGGTTGGCGTAGTTTTGGTTACCCATCCGAATCTCGGAGAGGAGTTCATCCGCTCCGCAGAACTGATCTGCGGCCAGCTTCCTTTTTTAACCAATGTTTCCATCGATACCCGCAGAGGGGTCGAAGTGCTGCGCGAGGAGATTGCCCGGGCCATCAAAAGCGTCGACTCGGGCAAAGGGGTCCTGATCCTCACCGACATGTTCGGAGGAACTCCCTCGAACATGAGCCTGGCCTTTCTCAGCGAGAACCGGGTGGAGGTGGTCACCGGTCTCAATCTTCCGATGCTCATTCAAATCTCCAACTGCCGGGAGGGGCGGTCGCTGCAGGAGCTGGCCAAGAATGTGAAAGAGGCAGGCCAGCGCAATATCAACCTGGCCAGCGAATTGTTGCAGAAAAAATCCTAGTTGCTGGTTACTAGTTGCTAGTTGCTCGTTCCTGGTTCCTCGTTAGGAGAACCTTTGTTTAACCCGTAACGAGTAACGAGCAACGAGTAACCAGTTACCAGCAACCCGGAAGCGATTCGTAAATCAAATGAACGGCCGATCGGAAATTGGAGGGCCAATCGATATTCGGGAAATGTCCGAAGGGGACCTGGATGAGGTGCTGGAAATCGAAAGGATCACCTTCCCCGCTCCCTGGTCGCGGGCCCTTTTCGAGCGGGAATTGGTAACTCCCTTTGCCCGGTCCTTTGTGGGGCTGCGGAAAGAAACCGGCCAGCTTGCGGGATACCTCTGCTTCTGGCTGGTCGAGCAGGAAGGGCATGTTTTAAACCTGGCCGTGCATCCCCAGCACCGCGGGGATAGGATCGGGAGCCGGCTGCTGGGATTCGGAGTGGAGTTTTGCCGGCAACAGGGAGTCCAGCTGATCACCCTGGAGGTCCGGCGGTCCAATTACCAAGCCATCTCCCTGTACCGGAATTTTCAATTTCAACCCCAGGGGATTCGCCGCCGGTACTACACCGACAGCGGGGAAGATGCCATCATCATGGGACTGGACCTGGGCGATCGGAAGCCCCTCTCAAACGCATGAAAATCTATCCCAAAGAAGTAAAGGCCAAGATTTTCCTCCACCGGCGGATCAGTTCCGATTATTTCCGGCTCCAACTGGCCTGCCCGGAGATTGGCCGCCTGGCCCGTCCGGGGCAGTTCCTCATGCTGCGGGTGAATGAATTGCAGGATCCCTTCCTGCGCCGCCCTTTCAGTTTCTCCCGGATCTTTCCGCCCCGGGAGAAAAAGAGGAACCCCATGGACGAAGGGGGGGTGGAGATCTGTTACCAGACTGTGGGGCGGGGGACCCTGCTCATGACCCGGCTCCAGGAGGGACAACGGCTCGACCTGCTCGGCCCTCTGGGGAACGGGTTCTGGCCCGAGGAGGGATGCACCCGGGTGATCCTGGTGGGAGGAGGGATCGGTGTGCCGCCCCTTCTAACCTGGGCCCAGGAGTTAAAAAAGAAGAGGCCGGGAAAGAAAAAATTCACCCGAGCCCCGGAGATGACCTTCCTGATCGGGGGGAAGGACAAGGAAAAAATTCTGGGTGTGGGAGAGTGCCGGAGATGGGGGATCGAGGCCCAGGTGGCCACGGAAGACGGAAGCCTGGGGGCCAAAGGGGTGGTCACCGACCTCCTGGAGAAGGAATTGATGACCGGAAGGCATGAAGCTACGGCCATTTATGCCTGCGGCCCGAATCCCATGCTGGCCCGGGTCGCCCAGGTGACTGACCAGTTTGACCTGCCCTGCCAGGTTTCCCTTGAATCCCGCATGGCCTGCGGAGTGGGGGCCTGTCTCGGGTGCACGGTAAAATTCCGCGAGGGGGTCCCCCCGGGAGAAAACCAGGAAGGGCAATCGGCTCCCGAGCGGGCGAACTCCTTTGCGGCGGCAGAGGGGGAGGAGAGGACGACCCGCGAGGGGGTGATTCCGGTCATTTCCGAAGCTCCTCCATTTCGATACGCCCGGGTCTGCAAAGAAGGCCCGGTGTTTGACGCTCGGAAGATCTTTTGGGATTGAGGATAACCATGGGTTCCAAAAAGGAAGGTCCCGGCCTGTCCGTTGAACTCGGCCCGCTCAAGTTGAAAAACCCGGTCCTGGTGGCTTCCGGAACCTTCGGGTACGGGGAAGAGTACTCGGGCATCATCCCCCTACGTAGCCTGGGAGCCCTGATCACCAAAGGATTGTCCCTCAAACCCCGGAAAGGAAATCCCCCCCCGCGCCTGGCCGAGACCCCGGCGGGCATGCTGAACGCCATCGGGCTGGAGAATGTGGGGCTGGAGGCTTTTTTGCGGGATAAAATGCCTTTCCTGCGCAGGGCGGGGTGCCCGGTCCTGGTCAACATTTTCGGCGCCACCGAGGACGAATACGCCGAGATGGCCCGAAGGCTGGCGGATGTGGATGGAATCGCCGGCCTGGAAATCAACATCTCCTGCCCGAACCTGAAGGCTGGAGGGTCCATATTTGCCACCGAACCCGGCTCGGTGTATCAGGTGGTCTCTAGGATTCGGGAGGTTACTTCTCTTTTCTTAATGGTCAAGCTTTCTCCCAACGTGGCCGACATTGCCCGGATCGCCCTGGCGGCGGAGGAAGCCGGAGCGGATGCCGTCTCTTTGATCAACACCCTGACCGGCATGGCCATCGACATCAAAACCCGGACTCCCGTTCTGGGCAATATCACCGGGGGACTCTCCGGCCCGGCCATCAAGCCGATTGGCCTGCGCATGGTGTGGCAGGCGGCCCAGGCGGTTCGCATCCCCGTGGTGGGAATCGGGGGGATCATGACCGCGGAAGACGCTCTGGAGTATCTCATCGCCGGAGCCAGCGCCGTTCAAGTAGGATCGGCCCTTTTTGTCGATCCCCGGGCCTGCCTGAGGATCGTGGACGGGATCCAGAGCTACCTCAAGGCCCAGGGGATTCCCCACATTTCTTCCCTGATCGGGAGCCTGAGGGTGGGACAGGAACCGGCGGAATGCCGGTGAAAGGGGCATTGCTTCTCAAAGGCCGTTATTCTTCGACCCGCAACGGGCAACGAGTAAAGGGAAAGGAAGCGGATCATGGAACTGAAGACCGTCAAACTGGAGATCCCCGAAGGAACGAACCTCATCTTCGGCCAGACCCATTTCATCAAGACGGTCGAGGACCTTTATGAGATTATGGTCGGGGCCATGCCCAAGGCCAGATTCGGCATTGCCTTCTGCGAAGCCTCCGGGGCCTGCCTGATCCGGGTGGAAGGGAACGACGAAGAACTGAAAAAGACGGCGACCCGGAATGCCCAGGCCGTGGGGGCCGGGCACACCTTCATCCTGATCCTGGGCGATGCCTATCCGGTCAATGTACTGAATGCCGTCAAGAACTGTCCGGAGGTCTGCTCCATCTACTGCGCCACGGCCAACCCGGTGGAGGTCATCCTGGCCGAATCCTCCCAGGGGCGTGGGGTCCTGGGAGTCATCGACGGCTACTCCCCCAAAGGAGTGGAGGCCCAGGCGGACGTTCATTGGAGGAAAGACCTTCTGCGGAAGATCGGGTATAAAATCTCCTAAACACCGGTTGCTAGTTGCTCGTTACTGGTTACTGGTCAAGAAGACTTCCTCTAACAAGAAACCAGAAACAAGCAACCAGCAACGAGTCCTGCCTATTGCTTTCCTTCCGCGGCTAATGTTATGGTAGTAAAAACTCATCCGACATTGCCCCTTGTCCCTGCGCGGGGAGAAGGTTAGAAACGAGTATGAATGGAACCAGGGAAGGTCGTTGCCTTCTTTGAACAGAAGAAGATCCTTTTGGCCGTTTGCCTAGAGGTCAAAGGGAATAAACTCCATCTCCTGACCGAGGAAAATCGGGAGATGACCCTGGGGCCCAACCGGATCGTCCTTTCCTCCGGGCCCAACCTGAATTCCAACTCCCCCCGTGAAGCCCAGCTGGAAAGCCTGAAGTTCGCGGTGGAGCGGCAGAAAAAGCTCGTTCCCACCTTCACCCTCCGGGAGCTTTGGGAACTGGTCTGGGAAGAAAGGAAAGATTTCAGCCTCCGGGAATTGGCTGAACTCATTTTCAATCCCCCGGTCACCTTCGACCAGGAGATGGCCCTCTTCCGGGCTCTTTTTGAAGACCGTCTCTACTTCAAACCCAAGGCCGACCTCTACGAGCCCCGGGAGCCAGAAAAGGTCGAGGAGATCGCCCTGCAGATCGAGCGGGAGGCGGAGCAGGCCCGGGAGATTGAAGAGGGCAGCCGGTGGCTGGCAAGAATCTGGTCCGGGGAACCGGCCGATCCCCCTTCCCGGAAGGATGAAATCATCCGGGTGCTGAAGGAATTCGCCCTCCTGGGAACCGAGGCCCCGGACCAGGCCAAGGCCAGGGCACTCCTTCAGGCGGCCCAGATTTCTTCCCCCCATGCGCCTTTTGAGCTGCTGGTTCGTTTGGGAGTTTGGGGAGAGGATGAAAACCTCTTTCTCCACCGCCATCAGATCTCCCAGGCATTTCCCGAAAAGGTTCTCAGCGAGGCGGAACAAATCCTGGCCCAGTCTTCCCGGGGAATCGCCCCCCAGCCTCAGGATTGCGACCTCACCTTCCTGCATCCCCTGACCATCGACAGCGAGTTCAGCCGGGATATTGACGATGGCCTGAGCGTGCAACGGATGGGGAATGACCTTCAGGTGGGAATCCACATCACCGACGTGGCCACCTACCTAAACGGGTTCGCGGAGATCTTCCGAGAGGCCATGGCCCGGGCCACTTCGATCTACCTCCCCGACCAGCGCATTCCCATGATTCCTCCGATCCTTTCGGAGGGGGCCTGCAGCCTGATTGTGGGCGAGAAACGGCGGGCGGTCAGTTTTCTGGTCCGGTTCGACCCCGAGGGCAGGATGCTGGAATACCGCATCGTGCCCAGTATCATTCAGGTGGAACGGAGGCTTTCCTACGACCAGGTGGACCACCTTCTGGAGGAGATGGATGAAGAGCTGACCCTCCTGAAGCGGATCTCCGAAAGGCTGGGGCAGCGGAGAATAGAGATGGGAGCCTTCTTTATTCCCCGGCCCGAACGGGTGATCCGGGTGAATCGGGATAAGGAGATCATCCTCTACAAGCGGGACCGGGAGAGTCCTTCCCAGAAGATGGTCGCCGAGTTCATGATTCTGGCCAATTCCCTGACGGCCCTTTTCCTGAAGGAAAAAGAAGTGCCGGCCATTTACCGGGGGCAGATGGAGCCCAGGGAAAAAATTCCCCCCATGGAGAAGTTCGATGCCCTCCAGGCATACCGGCTGCGGCGCATCATGAACCGGGTGGAAGTGAGCACCCGGCCCTCACGCCATGCCGGGCTCGGGGCGGAGGCATATCTGACCCTGACCTCGCCGATTCGCCGCTTCTACGACCTTCTGGTGGAGCATCAGATTCTGGGGTCCCTGCGGGGAACCGCGGTGATGACCCAGGAACAACTGGAAGAGATCATCTCCCAGGTGGGACCCATTCTTTCCCGCGTGGGGCTGGTGGAGGAACTGACCGAACAGTACTGGATTATGCGTTTTCTGGAGAAAAAAATCGGCTCCACCACCACCGCCGTCATCCTGGACCGATTTTCCAATCGATACCACATCCACCTGGAAGAGTACCTTCTGGAGGTCGATATCGCCGCCAACCCGGGGCGGGAGTTCATCCCCGGGGATCAGGTCTTGGTGCGCATCGAAAAATCCAACGCCCGCCAGGGAATCCTCAAAATCGTGGCCGTCTAACCCAAAGCGTTTCGAGTTTCGGGTTTCGAGTCCGTGGGATTTTGGCATTTTAACCCGAAACCTGAAACCCGCAACCCGAAACCTTTTTATCCCACCACCTCTTTAATCAGCTCCTGCTTCTGCCGGAAGAGCTTTTCGCCCAGGCTGACGTGGTAGAGGTGGGGGTTCTGGAGCCGCTTGTGTTCCGAGCGGAGATGATGAAGGCTCTGGAAGGTTCGGGCCTGGATTTCCTGCAGGGTGGGTTTGGAGTACACCAGCTTTCCCCCCTGGAAGACGGGGACCAGGATTTCCTCTCTTTTATACATGCTCGGATAGGTCTTATGGACGTGGGCCAGCATGGGGTGGAAGGCCTGCACCGCCTGGTGGGGCGGGAGAATTTCATCGGCGAAGAAGAGGACATCGCCGCGCATGAAACTCTTCTCATCGAAGAAGCGGACGACTTTCTTGATTCCCGGGTTGGTGGTCTTCTCCAGATCGTCGGAGACCTTCAGCTTGGGCTTCATCTCGCCATCCTCAAAGATAGCCGAGAGCTTGTACACTCCGCCCAGGGCCGGGCAGGTATAGGAGGTGACCATCCGGGTTCCCACCCCCCAGGAGTCGATTTCCGCCCCCTGCTCCTTGATGGATTCGATGAGCCACTCATCCAAGTCGCTGGAACCCAGAATATGGGTCCGGTCAAAACCGGCTTCGTCGAGAAGCTTGCGCGCTTCCCGGCTCAGAAAGGTCAGGTCCCCGCTGTCCAGCCGAACCCCCAGGAGGTCCCCCGCTTTCCTGGCGCGAAGCTCTTTGCCGACCTTGATGGCATTGGGGACCCCGCTCCGTAGGGTGTCGTAGGTATCGACCAGGAGCACCACATTCTTGGGATAGACCCTGGCGTAGGACTGAAAGGACTCCAGCTCGGAAGAGAAAGACTCAATCCAGCTGTGGGCCATCGTCCCGCGGACGGGAATCCCGTAGGCCTTTCCGGCCATGAGATTGGACGTGGCCCGTGCTCCCCCGATAAATGCGGCCCGGGAGGCGCTGAGGCCGCCGTCCGGTCCCTGGGCCCGGCGGACCCCGAATTCAATCACCGGATCTTCGCCTGCGACAATGCAGACCCGGGCTGTCTTGGTGGCAATCAGGGTTTGAAAGTTGAGAATGTTGAGCAGGGCGGTTTCGATGAGTTGAGCCTCGGGCAGGGGAGCGGTAACCCGGACCAGCGGCTCCTGCGGAAAGACCAGGGTGCCCTCGGGAACCGCATAGAGATCTCCCGTGAAACGGAGGTCCTTGAAAAAATGCAGCACTTCGGGCGGAAAGAGATTCAGGCTGCGCAGGTAATCGAGATCTTCGGACTCGAAGTGAAGGTCCTGAATGTAGTCAATCAGCTGCTCCAGGCCGGCCGCCACGCAGAACCCGCCATCTTCCGGGATCTTGCGGAAAAAACAGTCGAAATTCGCCCTCTCCCGGCTTTTCCCCAGAAGGTAGTAGCCCCCCATCATGGTCAGCTGGTAGAGGTCGGTCAACAGGGTCATGCTCAGTTTCATCTGTCCATCCTCAGTTACTGGTTACTCGTTGCTGGTTGTTGGTTACTCGTTACTGGTTACTTGTCAGCTCGTTCCTTTGTCCTGATTTTTTTTAACCAGCAACCAGGGACCAGGAACGAGCAACCGGTCGTCCGGGATCAGATGTAGTTCTCCATCAGGGCATGGATCTCTTGCTCGATTTCCTGCTCCTGCGCCTTGCGGCCCTTTTCCTGCTCGACGGAGCGGCTGACCTCCTCAATCGTCCGGTCGATCCGCAGACGCAGGCTCGTATCCCCCAGGTCGTCCAGGTTGCGCAGATACCCGAGCCTCCGGCCCACGCGAAACCGCAGGCGCTCTGCGGCGGGCCAGGCCAGGTAGCGGTCGATGAGGGCCAGCATCTTTTCCTTTCCTTCGGGCAGCTTGCCCTGCACCTCCTCCAGGAGGTTCAGGATGTGGTCGCTGATCAGCGTGCTTTCGATCCCCTCGAGGTTCTCGATGAAAACCCTGATTTCCCTCAAAACATCCTCGTCCCCCAGGGGCCGGAAGTCCCCCTTTTTCATCATGTCGTAGAGGGCCGTTCCCCGGCGCACCTGCAGGGACCTCAGCCGGATGAAATCGGGGTTGATCGCATTCAGGACCTTTGCCGTTTCCACGGCGTGCTCCCTGGACCATCGGTCCCCCCCGAGACCGGGCATGACGTACTCGCAAAGCGAGATGCCCGAGGCGACAATGTTCTTCCCGCCTTCGATGTGCTCAGCCGCCGTGACCCCTTTCCTGATGAATTTCAGCAAAGGGTCGTAACCCGTCTCCAGGCCGATGTGGATTCGTGAAAGGCCGGCTTCGTGGAGCTTTTTGAGTTCCTCCACCGATTTCCTCTTCGCCGTTTTAGAACGGCAATAGGAGGTGACCCGGCTTACCTGGGGAAAGGTCTCCTTGATGAAGCGGAGGACTTCGAGAAGGTCTTCGGTCTTCAGAATGAGGGAATTGGCATCCTGGAGAAAGACCGAATCCCCGCCGTAATGGAGCCAGGCCGCAACAGACCTGAAAGCGTCCCCGTAGAGATGCTCGTTGGCGTATATAGCGGCCACGACCGTTCGGGATACCCTTCCGCCCTCTCCCATCTTCCAGGAAAGCCCTCGGATCTGGTCGGCGAT
>JAPLIW010000595.1 GCA_026388915.1 Deltaproteobacteria bacterium | reverse complement strand
CCGGAGAAGCCAGCCTGCTGCCGCAGCCGCAGCGAAGGTCCCGCAGGTCCCGGTGGTATGAAAGCCCCGGTTGAAATGAGAGGGATTCCCCCCGGCACCCACCCGGCCGAAGACTTCGTAGCCGGCGACGATGGCCGGGATCACCTCTTTGCCCCCCTTCTTTTCTTTCTCCGCCAGAGCCAGGACCGCGGGGATGGTGGCCGCTCCGGGATGGCCCTGGGCGTACCGGTTTCCGTCATCCAGCTCCAGGGCATGGGACATGATGCCGTTGGCCAAAGCGGCTTCCAGAACTCCCACTTTCCCCTTTCCCGTGAAGAGGGTGGATTCCTTCCTCGGGGAGAGCTTCTCGGCCACCTTCTTGGCGATGATCCCGTCCGCGGCCTTCGACCCGGCCAGCGCCGCCCCCAGCGTGTCCATCAGGCAGTGCTTGGCCTTCTGAATGACCTCGGGGGGTAGAGATTGGTATTTTAATCCGGTGATGAAAGCAGCCAATTTCCCGGTGAGACTGTTCATTTCGATTTGCCCCTCCTTTCGATTTGCCCCTCCCTCAAGATTCGGGCCCTATGGAAGACTCTCTTTCTGTTGCAGCTGGCTACTTTAGAAAGTACGGCTGGAGTCCAATCCCTTCGGTTAACGTCCATTTAATCACCGTTCCTTACCCCTGTCAACTCGCAGACTCGCAGACGGAGCCTCTCTTCACTCTTGCGATTCTCTTTCCTGGGTAAAAGCAAGCTTGTGGCCCGGGAGCAAGGGCGTTGCGCGCAAAAAGCATCGGCGGGAAAAGAATTCTATTCGGAGATCCCCCGTGCTTCCGCAGAAAGAGGCGGGCCCATCGGGCGCCCGGCCGGGCGCCCCTACAACGGACTAACTCTGTTCTTGGGGGAAGAAAGGCTTGCCCGCCCGGTCCAGGAAATGAGGTGCGCCTCATGGTTTTTGCGCGCAACGCTCTTGCTCCCGGGCCGGGCAACGCCTGGCATTCAATTCATCTTCTACCTACTTGGCGAAAAGTGAGGGGGGCAGGGCAGACGGGGAAACCTGGAAGGCACCAAAATTCTTGACAAAGGAGCGGAGCTTGGGTAATTCTTAGATAAGCGAATCAGCCTCGGAACCTCGGCCGGAGGTTCCTGTTTTTTTTGAGGGGATCCCCGAAAACTCGGAGAAGAGAATCGAGGATTCAATTCATCATCTATCGCTTTTAAGGGTTCAGCCATGGAAGAATTCTATCGCATCAAAAGGCTTCCTCCCTACGTTTTTTCCATCGTCGATGACTTGAAGATGAAGGCCCGGCGGAAAGGGGATGACATCATTGACCTGGGAATGGGGAACCCGGACCTCCCCACCCCTCCGCACATCGTGGAAAAGCTCATCGAAACCATCAAGAATCCCCGCACCCATCGCTATTCCGCCTCCCGGGGAATTCCCAAGCTCCGCGCCGCCATCGCCAACTGGTACGCCAGAAACTATGACGTCGAAATCGATCCGGATTCCGAGGCGATCGTCACCATCGGGGCCAAGGAGGGAATCGCCCATCTGATGCTGGCCACCATGGGAAGCGGGGATGTGGTCTTCGTGCCGACCCCGGCTTATCCCATTCACGCCTACTCGGTCATCATCGCCGGCGGCGATCTGCGCACCATTCCCCTGGTCAAGGGACGCGATTTCTTCGAGGACCTGCAGACGGCCACCCGGCAGGTCTGGCCTCAACCCAAGATGCTGGTGATCTCTTTTCCCCACAATCCCACCACCCGGGTGGTGGATCTTCCGTTTTTTGAAAAGATCGTGGCCTTTGCCCAGGCTCACAACATGATGGTGGTCCATGACCTGGCCTACGCCGACCTGGTTTTCGACGGGTACAAAGCTCCCAGCTTTCTCCAGGTCCCCGGAGCCAAGGAAGTAGGGGTGGAGTTCTTCACCCTGTCGAAAAGCTACAGCATGCCGGGGTGGCGGGTCGGTTTTTGCGTGGGGAACCGCAGAATGATCCATGCGCTGGCCCGGATCAAGAGCTACCTGGATTACGGGATCTTCACCCCCATTCAGGTCGCGGGGATCATCGCCCTGAATGAAGACCAGAGCTGCGTGGAAGAGGTCCGCAAAATCTACCAGGAGCGGCGGGATGCGCTGGTGGACGGCCTGCGGCGGGTGGGCTGGAAAGTCGAAAAGCCCAAAGGGACCATGTTCGTCTGGGCGGAGATCCCGGAGAAATTCAAGGAGATGGGGTCTCTGGAATTCGCCAAGCTGGTCCTCCAGGTGGGGAAGGTGGCCGTTTCCCCGGGGATCGGCTTCGGAGATACGGGAGACACCCACGTGCGGTTCGCCCTGGTGGAAAACACCCACCGCATCAAGCAGGCGGTCAAAGGAATCAAGAAACTGTTTTAATGGAAGTATGGAAGGATGGAATAATGGAATAGTGGAACAATGGAATAATGGGTAAAAACCAAAATACTTAAACCCAACATTCCATTATTCGTAACACTTTAGCCCTTTGAAAAAGGTAACTTTTACCCCCTGAGAAGGTCTCCCAGAAATCCCCCCTGCCCCCCTTTGCAAAGGGGGGTTGGGGGGGATTTCAGCGATTGGTATCTCAATCGATATGGCTTCGATATGATTTTCAAACCGCTAAATTGATACCATTATTCCAATATTCCTAAATTCCAAATTTTGAGGGTGTCATGGACAGAATCAACATTGGACTCATCGGATTTGGGACGGTGGGCACCGGGCTGGTGAAGATCCTGCAGGAAAACGGAAAGCTGCTGGAAAAACGGCTGGGCCTCCCGATGGTTCTCAAGCGGATCGCCGACCTGGATATCAGCCGGGACCGGGGGGTCAAGGTGAATCGGGCCCTTCTCACGACGAAGGTTTCCGACGTCCTGGATGACCCGGAGATTTCCATCGTCGTTGAACTCATCGGCGGGTTGGAGCCGGCTCGAACCTTTGTCCTCCAGGCCATCGAGCGCGGCAAACATATTGTCACCGCCAATAAAGCCCTCCTGGCGGTCCACGGGACGGAGATTTTCAAGGCCGCCGATGAGGCCGGGGTGGACATCGGGTTCGAAGGGAGCGTGGGAGGGGGGATCCCCATCATCCGTTCCCTGAAAGAAGGGCTGGTGGCCAACAAGATCCAGGTCATCTTCGGCATTCTGAACGGGACCTCCAACTACATCCTGACGGAGATGACTCAAAAGGGACTGAACTTTTCCGAGGTTCTGAAAAAGGCCCAGGAACTCGGGTATGCGGAAGCAGACCCCACATTTGATGTGGAGGGCATCGACACCGCCCATAAGCTGTGCATCCTCCTCTCTCTGGCCTACGGAATCCAGGTCAAGCTGGAGGATGTTTATACCGAGGGGATCACCGGGATCACCCCCATGGACATCGAGTACGCCAAAGAGCTGGGGTACACCATCAAGCTTCTGGCCATCGCCAAGGCTGACGGAGGACCCGTCGAAGCCCGGGTTCACCCGACGCTCGTGCCCACCGATCACCTCCTGTCCACGGTGGCCGGCCCGTTCAACGCCATCTTTGTGAAAGGCGATGCCGTCGGTTCCACGCTCTTTTACGGGGCCGGGGCGGGCATGATGCCCACGGGAAGCGCGGTGGTGAGCGACCTGGTGGATGTGTGCCGGAACATCCGCCTGGGGGCCGCGCGAAGAGTGCCCCTGCTTTCTTACCAGCGGGAACACCTGCGGGAAGCGGAAATCAAGTCCATCCAGGACATCTCCTGCACTTATTACCTGCGTTTCACGGTAGTGGACAAGCCCGGGGTTCTTTCCCGCATATCGGGGATCCTGGGAGATCTGGACATCAGCATCCTCTCGGTGATTCAGAAGGGGCACCAGTCGGAGAAAGCGGTTTACATCTACATGCTCACCCACGAAGCCCGGGAAAAGAACATGAGAAGGGCCCTGCAGGTCATCGACCAGCTGCCGGTCATCGTGGACAAGACCGTCTTCATTCGCATCGAAGATCCTTCGAACCTCTAACCTATTACCTTTTTCTCGAAAGGATTTGACCTTGGGAAGAAAGTACGTGGTGCTTTGCGGGGACGGGATGGCCGATTATCCCATTCCCGAATTGCGGGGGAAGACGCCCCTGCAGGCGGCCGGAACTCCCAACCTGGACCAGATGGCGAAGCGGGGGGTCCTGGGGCTGGTTCGAACGGTGCCCCCGGGGATGGCCCCCGGGAGCGACGTGGCCAACCTCTCCATCTTCGGTTATGACCCGACCCGCCACTTTACCGGCCGCGCTCCCCTCGAGGCCGCGGCCATGGGGGTCAAGCTGAACCCGGAAGATGTGGCCTTCCGCTGCAACCTCGTCACCTTCGGGATTCATAACGGAAGAGAAACCATGGACGATTTCAGCGCCGGCCACATTTCCACCGGCGAGGCCCGGGAGATCATCCACAAGATCGGGGAGATTCTGGGGACCGATGAATTTCATTTTTTCCCCGGGGTAAGCTACCGCCATCTCCTGGTCTGGCGCAACGGAGAAAGGGGCCTGAAGGCAAGGACCACCCCCCCCCATGATATTTCCGGAAAAGAGATTGCCGAATTCCTTCCCCGGGGGAAGGGGCGGGAAGAAATTCTTTCTCTCATGGAGAAAGCCAAGAAGGTACTTCCCGATTTTCCGGTCAACCAAAAGAGGCTGGAGGAGGGAAAGAAACCGGCCAACGCCATCTGGCTCTGGGGCCAGGGAAAGGCTCCAACTTTGCTTCCCGTGACCGAGCGCTTCGGCCTGAGGGGATCGGTCATCTCGGCGGTGGACCTGACGAAGGGGATCGGATCGTATGCCGGTCTGGAAATCGTCAACGTTCCGGGGGCGACCGGCTACCTGGACACCAATTACCGGGGGAAAGCCGAATCCGCCCTGCGGGAGATTTCCCGGAAGGACTTTGTCTATGTCCATCTGGAGGCACCCGATGAGGCTTCCCATAACGGGAACCTGAAGGATAAAATCCAGGCCATCGAAGACTTCGACCAAAAGATCGTGGGGCCCATTCTACGGGGGCTGGAAAAGATCGGGGCCTTCCGGGTCCTGGCCCTCCCCGACCATCCGACTCCCCTGGTTTTAAAAACCCACTCTTCCGAGCCCGTTCCCTTTGTCGTCTTTTCTTCCGAAGATTCCGGGAACTTTCCCCGGGAGGATCGATTTTTTGATGAGACCTGCGCCCGGGAAACGGGTTTGCTGGTGGAAAAAGGGCATGAGTTGATGGAGAAGTTCATCCAGGGATTTTCCTCCCCGGTGTTTCCATGAAGCCCCTGATCCATCGCACCCAAGTCCGCGTGACCTATGCCGAGACCGACGCCATGGGGATCGTGTATTACGCCAATTACCTGCGCTGGCTCGAGGTGGGGCGTACCGAGCTCATGCGCAGTCTGGGCATCGCCTACAAAGAAATGGAGGATCGGGGAGCGTTTCTCCCGGTTTCCGAAGTCTTCTGCAAATACCATGTTCCGGCCCGCTATGACGACATCCTGATCATCGAGACCACAGTCGATTTCCTCAGGCGGGCCAGCATCCAGTTCTCCTACCGGATTCTTCGTAAATCGGATGGGACCCTGCTGATTACGGGTTC
>JAPLIW010000836.1 GCA_026388915.1 Deltaproteobacteria bacterium | reverse complement strand
TCAACGAGGGAAAAGAGACCATTGCGGCGGTGATCTCCGAGCCGGTGACCGGGAGCAGTCTGGGGGCCCTGGCCCCGGTCCCCGAGTATTTCCCCATCATCCGGGAGATCTGCGACCGATACGGGGTTTTGCTGATCGTGGATGAAGTGATTACCGGGTTTGGCCGGACCGGGAGGAATTTCGGCATCGAACACTGGGGAGTCGTCCCGGACATGATCGTCACCGGGAAGGGAATCAGCAGCGGGTATACACCCCTGGGGGCCACGATCGTTCACGAGAAAATCTACGACGTATTTACCCGGGCGAAACGGTCTTCCTTTTTCCTCGGCTACACCTACGCGGGCAACCCCCTTTCCTGCGCCGTTGGGCTGGCGGTCCTGCGCTACCTGAAGGAGGAGAAGCTGGTGGAGCGGGCGGCCAAGATGGGCGCCTGCCTCTTTGGGCAATTCGAAGCCCTGAAGAAGATACCCATCGTGGGGGACATCCGCGGGAAAGGCCTGCTTCTGGGGATCGAGCTGGTACAGGATGCCAAAAAGAATCCTTTCCCCAGGTCCAGGAAATTGGCCGAATCCATCGCGCGGAAAGCCTTTGAGAAAGGGGTCATTCTCCTCCCAGGCCACGGGCTGGAGGGAGGAGTGGTGGGAGACCTTTTGATGCTTGCTCCCCCCTTTATCATCCAGGAAGAGGAGATCAAACAGGTTTACGACATTTTAGAAAAGTTGATTCAGGAAGCGGCGCAAGAAAACAAATGAAAACATCGTCCTACGGGTTTGATTGTTAGATCATGCGAAGGGTGCAGGGAAAATTCATGAATTGCCCCTACAGAATTGCAACGTCGTTCCACGAGGCGCAGGACACCTCGGAATGACCTTAGAGTCAGTATTTTTTCAAGAAAATATGGATGGAGGCTTGATCGTCATGAATGATTTCCTGGAAAGAGAGCTGAAGGAATATTACCGGAAGACCCCCAAGGCCAGGAAGTACTATCAGACTGCCTGCCGGTATCTCCCCGGGGGAACGACGCGGACCCTTTCCTTCTTCCAGCCCTATCCCCTTTTCATTGAAAGGGGAAGGGGCTGCAAGATATACGACGTGGACGGGAACGAGCGGATCGACTTCTTCAACAACGCCACCTCTCTGATCCTGGGCCACGCCAACCCAGCGGTGGTGAAGGCGGTGCGGGAGAGGGCGAAATTGGGAACAGCCTTTCATGCTCCCACCATGCATGAGGTCGAACTGGCCCGGCTGCTCTGCGAGCGGATTCCCTCGGTGGAGCGAGTGAGGTTCATGAACAGCGGAACGGAAGCGGCCATGATGGCCATCCGGGCGGCCAAGGCTTTTACCGGCAAGAATAAAATCGGCAAGATGGAAGGGGGGTACCACGGATCGGCGGATCACGCTTACGTGAGCGTCCACCCGGATCTGACCCAGGCCGGCCCGGCCGATTCGCCCCGATCCCTATCCGATTCTATGGGTATCTCCTCCGGGACCCTGAGCGAAGTGGTGGTCATGCCCTTCAACGATGCCGAGGCCGTCGAACGGATCGTTAAAAGAGAGAAGGATAACCTGGCCTGCATCATCGTCGAACCCATGATGGGGGCGGCGGGCATCATCCCGGCCAGGAAAGGGTTCCTCCAGGATTTGCGGCGGATCACGCGGGAAAACGATGTCTTGCTCATATTCGATGAAGTGCAGACCTTTCGCCATTCCTGGGGCGGGGCCCAGGAGATGCACGGGGTCCTTCCCGATCTGACGGCCCTGGCCAAAATCATCGGCGGAGGGTTCCCCAGCGGGGCCGTAGGGGGCAAAGCGGACATCATGAGCGTATTTGATTCCAGCGGAGGACACGCCAAAGTTCCCCACGGGGGGACCTTCAACGGAAACCCCGTTACCATGGCCGCCGGATTGGCCACCATGAAGCAGCTCACCCGGAAGTCTTTTGCCCATCTATCAAGGCTGGGCGATGAACTCCGACGGGGATTAACGGATCTTTTCGTCCGTTACGGGTACAAGGCCCGGGTTACGGGAGAAACGTCCTTTTTCAAGGTCCACTTTACGGATCAGGAGGTGGTGGACTACCGGAGCGCTCGGAAAGGGGTCAACAACGAAGAAGAGAGAAAAATCTTCTTCCACCTCTTGAACCGGGGGATCTTTCTCGAGTCTCAGATCAAGGGGTGTCTTTCCGTCCCCATGGGAAGGGCCGAGATCCATGCTCTCCTTGGGGCGATGGAAGATTACCTGAAGGGGCAAAAATCTTTTCCCGGGTGAAGGGATTCAAGCCGGGTTTTTCCCGGATGAAGCCTTGCTGGACCGAGCTTTGGCAGATCAGGATGGGGATGGCGGTTCAAATCATTTGACCCAGGGGGAAGGGGAAAGTGGTCAGGGCGGCGATTTCAGCACCTCGCGGATAAACACGGAAGCTTCTTCCGAGATTCCAACCGCTTCTCCCTCCCGGGGGCCTGCCACGTTTAGAATCCGGATTTGGTTTTTCTGGATCCACTGTTGAACTTCGGATGGGTCTGCCCTCCTGGCCAGGTCGACCAGAAGAAAAGGCTTGTTGAGCTGTTT
>JAPLIW010000234.1 GCA_026388915.1 Deltaproteobacteria bacterium | reverse complement strand
CGTCACCCCGGTGTAAACCGGGGTCCAGTCAGTTCGTAAGGCTTCGAAAGCACTGGATTCCGGCTTTCGCCGGAATGACGTAAAAAAGGAACCAAATCGATTTTTTCACACCTTCCCCCCTCGAGGGGGAGGGCTTCGTTGTGAGCCTTCGGTCTGAGCTCAGGGTCGAAGACAGCCGAACGATTAGGGTGGGGGGGAATCGGTTTGCACGGCGCCGGCTCTCTTAACCGGCGCCCTTGGGTTGGCAATTAAGCGGGGTATTTCCCTTGGACTGTAGCCCCGGCCCTTTCCTCCTGGCTCATCTTGGCCAAACGCTCAACTTCCTTGACATCCAGTTTCAGGCCTGCAGCCACCCGCTTCCCATATTCCGCATCGGCCTTGAAGAAGATCGCCGCCTGGCGCATCTGGATCCGCTTTTGCGCCTTTCCCAGATGGCCGACAATGTTGCCGATCAGGTTGTCCCGGTCCTTTTCGGTCATCGCTTTACGGTAGAGATTCCCGGCCTGCGCGAAATCGTCGTTCGGATGTTTGAAGGGGTGGCGTCCGGCTTGGCCCGCCGTCTCGAAGGCCGGTTCCCCCGCCTTCGCATCCGGCGCCGGGCCCCCGAAGCTGTTCGGCCAATAGTTCGGTCGCCCTTCCCCGTTGGCGTCCACCCGCATGAATCCATCCCTTTGGTAGCTGGTTTCCGGGGCGTTTTTGGGGGCGTTCACCGGAATCAGGTGGTAGTTCGGCCCGAGCCGGTGCACATGCGTATCGTGGTAGGAGAAAACCCTGGCCTGGAGCATTTTATCCGGGGAAACGGCAATGCCCGGGACCACGTTCCCCGGACAGAAAGCGGCCTGCTCCACCTCGGCGAAATAATTGAGGGGGTTGCGGTTCAACACCAGTTTTCCGACCTTGATGGGCGGAACTTCCCCGTGGGGCCATACTTTGGTGATGTCGAAGATATCCCAGGGGAAATTCTTGGCCTTTTCCGGGGTCAGGATCTGCATCTCCAGGGTCCAGGAGGGATAATCCCCCCGCTCGATGGCCTCAAATAAATCCCGGGTCGCATGGTCGGCGTCTTCCCCGCACAGGCGCTTCGATTCTTCGCGGGTCAAGTTCTTGATTCCCTGGTTGGTCTTGAAATGGTACTGGACCCAGAAATATTCCCCTTTCTCGTTGTACCATTTGAAGGTGTGGCTGCTGTAGCCGTTCATATGGCGGTAACTGGCCGGCGTGCCCCGGTCGGAGAAGAGAATCGTGACCTGGTGTATGGATTCCGGGGTCAGCGACAGGAAGTCCCAGAACATATCCGGATCGGGAAGATTCGTCTTGGGGTTCCTTTTCTGGGTATGGATGAAGTCGGGGAACTTCAGGGGGTCCCGGATGAAGAAAACGGGGGTATTATTTCCCGCCAGATCGTAATTGCCTTCCTCGGTGTAGAACTTGATGGCGAACCCGCGCGGGTCCCGCGCGGCATCGGCCGATCCTTTTTCTCCGCCCACCGTTGAAAAGCGTAAAAATACATCCGTGCACTTCCCGACTTGGGAAAGAAACTTCGCTTTGGTATATCGGGTGACATCGGCGGTGACTTCAAAATACCCGTACGCTCCCGCGCCTTTGGCATGCACCACCCTTTCCGGTATTCGCTCGCGGTCAAAGTGAGCCAGCTTCTCAATCAGGTGGATGTCCTGAATCAGGACAGGCCCCCGCTCGCCGGCGGTCATGCTGTTCAGGTCGTCCGCGACAGGGATCCCAAAAGCAGTAGTCATTGTACCCTTCTTCTTTTCCATCTCTTTTCTCCTTTCCTTTTCCAATTTGTTTTCGTCCCACTTTTGATTGACTCAATAAAAAAATCTTGAGGCGTCACCCCGGCGAACCCCGGATCATGTCCGGGGCAGGCACCGGGGTCCAGAACATCTCGAAATAACTGGATTCCGGCTTTCGCCGGAATGACGGGAAAAGAGGTTGCTTGAAATCTTTACGAGATCATCACTTTTGCTCTTCGAAGACGGTCCCTGTTTGACCTTCTAAAAAGACCGCCCAGAAATCCCCCCTGCCCCCCCTTTGCAAACTGATCGTGTCCCATATGTTGGGGGGCTGGACACAAGGGGAATAATGTGGTATAGATAGGCCGTGCGGATATGCGGCCAGGAGTTTAGCGACGAAATTTGTGACCGAATCCAGGCTACCATTGAATCGGAGCCGACCATATCGCGTCGGGCCTTGTCGTTGCGCGTCTGCGAGTGGCTCAACTGGAAGAGCCCCAATGGCAAGCCGAAGGAGATGAGCTGT
>JAPLIW010000445.1 GCA_026388915.1 Deltaproteobacteria bacterium | reverse complement strand
AGCCATTCTTCGCGGATTTTCCTGCTTTTCGGTTGGTACCCTTTGGCCATGGATGACCTCCTCGCAAAAGCGCTTTTCGAATTTCGGAATTCGGATTGTGGACCCCATCGAGATGATCCCGCAAAAAATCATGCCCTCCGGCAGAGCTGGAGGTATGAAAAACAGTCGCTCAAAGCGGATTGAAATGGGCACCACCTAAAGGTGGCCATCGATCGGGTGCCAGGCCCAAGGATCCCGGAACTGTCAAGCGCTGGGAGTCCCCCGGCGGGACTTCTATTTGCGCACCCCGCTCCTCTCCCCGGGACCAAAAAGGGATTGGAATTTCTTATGCTTTTGGTTATTCAGAATGATTGAAGGGCGCGTCTGGCGCCGATTGACAGATCCGATTTTTCAGTGTAATACTGAAGATAGGTTCGGTAGGGACATCAGGGCCCTTCAGCTTCTCTGATCTCTCCTGAGGATCTATCCGTGGACCTCCTGAGTCATGAGTTTGTTGGTCTCCAAGGTTCCGAAAACTCATCCTGAATCCATGGTTATCATATCCTCTTTCCCCGCTTTTGGCCACATCCAATTGGCCTAGGGTTATACTTGGACATCTGGGCTCCCGGGACCCAGGACGGATCAGGGAAAAAACTGAAATCCTCATGCCTTGGAGAGGGAAAAAATGATAGAGATTCGCTTCCACGGGAGAGGCGGCCAGGGATCGGTCATCGCTTCCAAAATCCTGGCTTCCGCGTTTTTCAAAGAAGGCTAGTACGCCCAGGCCGTCCCCGCTTTCGGGGCCGAAAGACGGGGTGCTCCGGTCATGGCCTTTACCCGGTTTGACCAGAAAGCCATCACCCGGCGGTCCATGGTTTACGAGCCCGACCACGTGGTGGTTCTCGATGAGCCCATCCTCGACCTGGTCGATGTGACCGCCGGCCTCAAAGAAGGCGGATGGATCCTGATCAATACCCCCAAGCCCCCTTCGGATTTTCCCCGGTACAAAAAATACCGTGTGGCCACGGTCGATGCCAACCGGATTGC
The DNA here is from genome assembly GCA_026388915.1 of Deltaproteobacteria bacterium. GTDB lineage: Bacteria > Desulfobacterota > SM23-61 > SM23-61 > SM23-61 > SM23-61. The sequence goes on along the minus strand of JAPLIW010000445.1, from coordinate 9,315 downwards.
CACGGAGAATGGACTGGGCACAGCCACAGCCCCGGTGGTAAATACGGTCATCCTGGGCGCCTTCTCTAAAGCTACCGGGCTCGTAGGATTGAAGGCGGTCCTCGAGGGGATCAAAGAGTATGTCCCCTCCAAGCCCGAAGCCAACGCGGCCGCGGCCCAGACGGCCTTTGAACGGGCGAATGCCTAATTTGTAGGGGCGACCCGCCGGGTCGCCCCTACTGGATGTTAGGAGTTGAAAATGAAGAAGAAACCAGCCAAGAAAAAAACCGCGTTGAGAAAACCTTCGGTCCGATCCAAGAAACCTGTTCAGCCCGAACCCTCGCTCCCCCCCATGTCCCTCTCTTTCGATGGGACGCTGGCCACGAAGACCGGGACCTGGCGTTACCTCACCCCCGCGTACCTGAGCAAGCTGGCCCCCTGCAATGAAGGCTGCCCGGCGGGCGAAGACGTGGAGGCAGCCATGGTCCTGTCCGGACAGGAAGACTATATCGGGGCCTGGGAAAAGATCACCCAGGAAAACCCCCTTCCCCGGGTCTGCGGGCGCGTCTGCTTCCACCCCTGCGAGGGATCCTGCAACCGCAAAGAGTACGATGAACCCACGGCCATCAACGCCCTGGAGCGTTTCGTGGGTGACATTGCCTTCCAGGCCGGGAAACGTTTTTCTCTCCCCGCGGAGAAGAAAAATGAAAAAGTGGCGGTCGTCGGGTCCGGCCCGGCGGGCCTTTCCTGCGCCTATCACCTGGCTTCCCTGGGTTACGGGGTCACCCTCTTCGAGGCCCTTCCCCGGCTGGGCGGAATGCTCCGCTACGGCATTCCCGCCTACCGGCTGCCCAAAGACGTCCTGGACCAGGAGATTGATCAGATCCTGGCCCTGGGAGTGGAATCACGGACGAATTGCCGGGTGGGCAAGGATGTGAAATGGGAGGAATTGAAAAAATACGACGCCGCCTTCGTGGCCGCGGGGGCCTGGAGAAGCCTGCCCCTGCGGGTCCCCGGCGAAAACTCCCTTGGAGTTATGTCCGGCGTGACTTTCCTGAAAAAAGTCAATTCCGGGGAGAAGGTCGACCTGGGGCAGAGAGTGGCCATCATCGGCGGAGGAAACACGGCCATGGATGCGGCCCGCTCAGCGTTGCGCCTGGGCGCCGAACCCCTGATCATCTACCGCCGCACCAAGGAAGAAATGCCCGCCTGGGAGGAGGAGATCTCCGAGGCCGAAGAAGAGAAGATTGATTTCATCTTCCTGACCTCCCCGGTGAATATCCTTTCGGAAAACGGAAAGGTCAAGGGGATCGAGTGCATCAAGAACCTTCTCGGCCCTCCGGGTAAAGACGGCCGGCGGGAGCCCCGCCCCATCGAGAATTCCAATTTCGCCCTTCCCGTTGATTCGGTGATCTCGGCCATCGGGGAAGCCCCCGACCTGTCCTTCCTTCCATCGGAGCTGCAGAAATCCAAAGACGCCATCCCGGTGGATGAAGCCGGCGCCACAAGCCTGGAGAAGGTCTTTGCCGGGGGCGATATGGTGGCCCAGCCCCGTACCGTTTCCTACGCCATCGGCTCGGGGAAAAAGGCGGCCATGGCCATCGACGCCGTCCTGCGGGGAAAGAACGCGGCCGAAGCCATCCGCCTGGCCCGCTGGGGAGACAAGGGAAGTCTCTCCATGGCCCGTTACCGGAGCGGAGGCGGCGATGGGATCGCTCAGGAAGTGGTAAAGTTCTCGGAGTTGAACACCGCCTACTTCCCCCGCCAGAGCCGAAAGGCCAAGGAAAGGCTCTCCCTGGAGGAGCGCACGAAGGGCTTCTCCGAGATCACCCGGGGCCTCCCCAAGGCCTCCGCCCTCTTCGAAGCCAAGCGCTGCTTCAACTGCGGCGTGTGCAATCTCTGCGACAACTGCTTTTTCTTCTGTCCTGACATGGCCATCTCCGCCCGGCCTGACAAACAGGGCTACGAGATCAACTATGACTACTGCAAGGGATGTTGCATCTGCGTGGAGGAGTGCCCCCGCGGGGCCATCTCGATCGAGGTGAAGAAATGAAAAAACTGCTCACCGGGAATTCAGCCATCTCCCTGGGGGTCATGCTCTGCCGGGCAGAGGTCATCTCCGCGTACCCCATCACCCCCCAGACCACGATCGTGGAAGAGCTCTCGGAAATCGTGGCCGACGGGCGGCTGAAAGCCAGGTTCATCCGCGTGGAGTCGGAGCACTCCGCCCTGGCCTGCGTGGCCGCGGCCTCCGCCGCCGGCGCCCGGGTCTTCACCGCCACCTCATCCCACGGCCTGGCCTACATGCACGAGATGCTCCACTGGACTTCCGGGACCCGGCTGCCCGTGGTCATGGTTAACGCCAACCGGTCCATTGGCTCTCCCTGGAACATCTGGTGCGACCACAGCGACAGTCTGTCCCAGCGGGACACGGGCTGGGTCCAGCTCTACTGCCAGAGCGCCCAGGAGGCTCTCGACACGGTTATCCAGGCTTTCAAAATTGCCGAGGAGGTTCTCCTCCCGGTGATGGTCCTGGAGGACGGGTTCTTCCTCTCCCACACCTCGGAGGTGGTGGATGTGCCCGAGCAGAAAGCGGTGGATTCTTTCCTTCCGCCCTTCAAACCGCGTTTCAAGCTCAGCCCCGAAGAACCCCATACCTTCAACATCATGGCCGACCCCTCCATGTTCATCAACTTCAAACACGAGGCCCAGCAGGCCATGAACCAGGCCAAGAAGGTCATCGCCCGGGTGGACCGGGAGTTCAAGGCCCACTTCGGCCGCGGCTATGGATACACGGGCAATGTGCGGATGACTGACGCCGACGTGGTGCTCCTCACCATGGGGACGGCGGCCAGCACGGCCCTTGAGGTGATTGACGCCTTCCGCAAGCAGGGAAAGAAAGTGGGCCTCTGCCGCCTGCGCATGTTCCGCCCGTTTCCTTCGGAGGAGGTCGGCAGGCTGCTGGGGAAAGCCAAGAAGGTCGCCGTCCTGGACCGGGACAACTCCCTGGGAGCCGGGGGCATAGTGGCCCAGGAGCTGAAAGCGGCCCTGTACGGAGCGGTCAAAAAGCCCAGGATCTTCGAGTTCATCGCCGGCCTGGGCGGAAGGGACATCACTCCGGAAGTCATCGGTGAAGTTTTCAACTATACGATGAGCCATTCCAGCCCCAACGGGGCCCCGGTATGGATGGGAGTCAAGAAATGAAAGGAATCGAACCTCAAGCTAAAGAACTGCTCGATGAGTACCTTCACTCCGGGCATGGCGCCTGTCCGGGCTGCGCCATGCCCGTCGTCCTGCGCACCATCTTTCACGCCCTCGGCGAGAAGACGATTGCGGCCATCACCGCCGGTTGTTTCGGAACCATCTCCGGCACCTATCCCGTCTCGCCCATCAAGATTCCCGCTTACAACACCCCCTTCCCCTCCGCGGGAGCGGCCGGGTCGGGAATCCGGGCGGCCCTGGATGTAAAAGGAGACACGGAAACGACGGTCGTCGCCGTAGCCGGGGACGGCGGGACTTTTGACATCGGCATCCAGGCCATCTCCGCCGCCGCCGAACGGAATGACGACTACATCTTTATCTGTTACGACAACGAAGCCTACATGAACACCGGAATCCAGCGTTCCTCGGCCACCCCGTGGGGCGCCTGGACCACGACCACCCCTCCTTCGGAGCTGAAGGCCCAGCCCAAGAAAGACATCGTCCAGATCATGGCCGCCCATCACATCCCCTACGTTGCCACGGCCTCCATTGCCTATCCTGACGATTTCGTCCGCAAGATCCGCAAGGCCAAGGAGACCCGGGGTTTCAAGTTCATCTACACTCTTTCGCCCTGTCCCGTGGGATGGCGGTTCCCTTCGGAGATCACCATACGCCTGGCCCGCCTGGCGGTTCAAACGAAAGTTTTTCCCCTCTACGAGGTGGAGGACGGGGAACGTTACACTCTCAGCGTGGAGCCCGAGGGGATCCCGGTGAACGAGTACCTCAAGCCCCAGGGTCGCTTCAACTTCCTGCGGGAAGGGGATATGGAACGGATTCAGGAGAACGTGGACCGCGAATGGGAACGTTTGATGAGGAGATTTTGAACAGTTTCGGGTTTCGAGTCAAAGACTCAAAAATCAATTTTTGAACCCGAAACTCGAAACCCGGAACCCGAAATTTTTTACGGAAGGATCCGTCATGGCTGAGCCGGTCATCGTTTATTTTAACCCTACCTGACACGCCTGCAAGACGACGAGGGAGTTTCTCTCGCAAAAAGGGATTCCTTTCATCGAAAAAGACGTGATCAAAGATCCGAAGAACCTGGAAGAGCTGGCCCGGAAAACCGGAAGGAGGGCTACTCCCACCCTGATCATCGGCGACGAAGTCATCGTGGGGTTCGAGAAGGCCGAGATCGAGAAGGCCCTCCAGAAGGCGGGGATCGCTTAACCCGGCAGGGCCGCCTTTCTTTCTGCGGAACAGTTCCGTTTTCTCCTCGAAGAACATTGTGGTAGGGCCGCAGTCAAAAGTGTATACTTGGCCCGAGATTCAGCGCCTTCCAGAAATCCCCCCTTTTCTAAAGAGGGGTGGGGGGAATTTCAGAGGCAAGTCCGCATAACAAATATTCTTTACAAGATTTGAAGACTCTGCACATGGATGGCACAGAGGACTGTTTGCCAATGCCCTGCTGGAAGTTCATTTGCTTGCTGGCAATCCTTTGCGGTGTATCCGCTGCCCTCCCCCTCCGAGCCGAAGAGAGAATCGTGGGCGAAGGGGAGCACCGCGGCTTCGTCACCCACGAGGGGGAACAGGTCCTGAAAATCGGACCCGTCAAGCCGGGCCAGACCATCCAGGCTCAGGTATCCCCCCAGTGGAATGCGGGAAAAGGGGGCCGGCTGGAATGGACCCTGACCGATTCGAGCGGGGCCCGGCTCCGGGCAGGCAGCCACCTCCAGCCGGGCGAAGAACCGCTCCTCCTGGAATGGACCTCCAATTCCGAACCTCGGCCTGATGCCTACCGGATTCAGATCCAGGGAAAGGGAGGAAGTTTTTCCGGAGAGATTCTGGGCCAGTATATTGTGCAAATCTCTCTCTGGGACCAGAACGACGGCAGCTCGGGAACCGATGCCCCGGAGACTTATGAGAAAGCTCTGGAACTGCTGGCTTCCGAGCCCGGACTCCACATCTTCAACGAGTGTTTCCTCAGCGGCACCGCCGATATTTACGACATCTACAAAATCTCCCTCAAGCCCAATCATTCCCTGACCCTGAAAGCCATACCGGTCCAGTGGAATGGAGCGGACAAGAGAGGGAAGGTCCGCTGGGATTTTCTCAATCGGTCGTTAAAAAGGATGAAGGACGGCCAAAGCTCCCTGTTCGAGATATCTCCTTTCATGGTAAGAGTCTTTCACCCCCAGGTGCGGTCGGGGAACACGGGGAACAAGCCAGCCATGTTCTACTTCCTGGTCAAGATCGAGGGAGAGGTCAGCCTGGTCTATTCGCTCCAGGTGGAGGTCAAAAAGGGGCGATGAGGGAAGAAAAGCTCCTCTTCAAAAAATTCGGCAGGGTATTTCCTCCGGGAGCCCTTCTCTTTGAAGAGGGACAGGACTGTTCGGGGATGTACATCATCCAGAAAGGCCGGGTCCGCCTCTACAAGAGGGTCGGGCAACAAAAGGTTACCATTGACATCCTGAAGGAAGGGGATTTCTTCGGGGAGATGGCCTGCCTGCTCGGCCAGCCCCGGTCGATCAACGCGGTGGTGGAAGAAGAAAGCCAGATTCTGGTCGTGGAACCGGAGGTCCTGGAGGAGCTGTTCCGGAAGAAAAACGGCCTGGGAATAAAGGTACTGGGAAATCTGGCTTCCCGTCTGAGAAAGGCCTATGACATCATCAGTCGGCTGGCCCAGGAAAGAGATTTGCCCCCGGGAAAGGAGCCCCTGTCGCCATGAGTCGGGAAGATCAGCTCTTCTGGAAATTCGGCAAGAATTTTGCCAAAGGAACGATTCTCTGCCGCGAGGGAGACGCCGGACACGAAATGTTCATCATCCAGAAGGGAAAGGTCCGGGTAAAAAAGAAAGTCGGAAAAGGAGAAAAAGTTCTGGCTGAACTCTCGGACGGAGAATTCATCGGGGAAATGGCCCTTCTCCTGGGCATGGACCGCTCCGCCACGGTGGAAGTCCTCGAGGACAGCAAGGTCCTCGTGGTCGGACCCGATACTTTCGAAAGCCTGCTCAAGAACACCCCGGAAATCGCCATGAAGATGCTCAAGAAGATGGCCCTGCGCCTCCGAGCCCTGGACGACCAGCTGGAAACCCACCTCGTCGAACACGCCCCCAAGCCAGACTGACCTGACAATAACCGCTCTCTTATGGAGAGGGGCCAAAATAAGTTTCCCTGATCAAAGCCAGCATTTTGAATCAAGCCCATGCGAGCCGGAAATCCCCCCTTGCCCCCCTTTAAAAAAGGGGGGATGGGGGGATTTCTGCGCATGTTGGACCCATTGCAATGTCACCTTATTTTTGTCCTTCCCTTTAGTAAACGGCTAATAAATATGAATGATCCGGGCGCCGTCGAAGCCGTTAAATTTCGTCGAAGAAGCGATGCTGTAGGCGCCGATGTTTTCGGTGTAGAGGTAATCTCCGATTCCCAGGTTCCCCGGAAGTTGTTCGGAGAGGGACACCTTGTCAAAACTGTCGCAGGTGGGCCCGACGACCGCGCAGACCTCCTTTTCCCCGCGCCCGAAGGAGTGGAAATTGGGGATCCAGTGATCATAAACGACGCCCGAGAAGGTGTGGTAAACCCCGTCGTTGATGTAATAAAAGATCTTCCCGTCCCTGCGGGCTTTGCCGATAATTTCGGATATGAGCGTCGCCGCCGTGGCCACGATGAACCTTCCCGGTTCGGCGATGATCTCGATGTCTTCCGGAAAGAGGCGTTGGCATTCGGCATTGATCAATTGGGCCAGCTTTTCGAATCTGGGAACCTGCGCGTCGTAGGGCACCGGAAATCCACCCCCGATGTCCACGATTTTCGGGTTGTATCCCTTTTTGCGCGCCTCATGGAAAATTTCGGAGGTGATCGCCAGGGCGGCGGTGTAGTTGTCGAAATTGGTACACTGGCTCCCCACATGAAAGCTTAACCCTTCCACCACCAACCCCGCGTCAAAAGCCTGCCGGATCAGATGATTGGCGTCTCCCGGTTCGGCCCCGAACTTGGAGCTCATCTCGACCTGCGAGCCCGTGTCCGGCACCTTTAACCTCAAAACCAGCCCGGCCGTGTCGCAATGTCCCTTTATTTTCTTGAGCTCGTCGCTGTTGTCGTAGGTCACCAGGGGCCGGTACCGTTTGATCTTCCGCAGGGTCTCCGGGTCCTTTATGGTGTTGGAGAAAATAATCTTGTCCCAGATGAAAAAATCTTTGTCCTTTTCCTCGAAATGCTTTAGGTACTCGTAAACCTGCATGAACTCGTTGTAAGAAGCCACGTCGAAGCTGGAACCTTCATCGAACAGGGTCTTGATGATCTCCTGATTCGAATTTGCTTTTACCGCGTAATAGCACTGGACCCGCGGCAGGTTCTTCTTGAAAATCCGGTAATTTTTCCTGATTTTTTCATGGTCGAGGATGAACAGGGGAGTTCCGTGCTTTTCCGCCAGGGCCAGGAGCTTTTTTTTCATTCCGGTTTTCCTTCCTTCACGCGGACAGTTTTTGAATGAGGCTTTTCAGCTGGTTTACTTCCCGGTTGTTTTCCAGGTAGGACTGGATCAGCTTCTTATGCAGTTCCGGCCCCCGGTCATACAGTCTTTTCCGTTTTTTGGGCCGGGTGGTCCGCATCACATAGGCAACCATCAGGGGTAAGGCCACCGTGACATCCAGGTAAGCCGTCACGGTCTCCTCCAGCTTGGTGGGGTCGATCTTGCCCCAGCTGGCCGCCTCGCTCGGCGGGGCCCCCGACAATCCTCCCGTGTCCGGCCGGGCATCGGTTACATTGATATCGTAATCCTGGCCCACTTCCGGGATCATGAGCACTTCCTGGATCTGCGGCTCCGTTTGGAGCATGAAGTTTTTCGGGCTTCCGCCGCCGATCAGGATCACCCCCGTTTTCCCGCGCTCATACAGCTTGGCGTTCAAGATGATGGCGGTTGAGTCGTTGACGTCGATGCTCGGGTTGATTCTCAGTTTGAATCGATCCCGCAGGCTGGCGGCTTCGGCCAGAAGCTCCAGCCCGGCCACATTCATTCCAATGGTGGAGTCCCCCGGGGATGACGTAAAGACAGGGATCCCGTTTCGGTAGGCTGCGGCGACGATGCTCACCTCTCCCAGACGATTCTTCCTTTCGAATTCATTCATGACCTTCCCCAGGTGATGATAAAACTCCCGGGTTCCCATTTCTCTCTGGAATTCAGGGCGCACCAGAATTTTTCTCAATCTTCGATCCGTTTCCATCAACACATCCTCATAATCGAAGAGGATGTCGTAAATCCGGGTCACCCCCTTTTCCCTCAAATCGGCGTCATCCACCAGATGGCTGCCTCGATGCATCGGTAGATTGAACGCAAAATGCAGGTCGTGGTACATATTGGCTCCGGTTGCGGTCATCCAGTCGACAAAACCGTGATTCATCAGCGGAATGACGGCGGAAGGCCCTAAACCGGCCGGGGTTAAAGCCCCTGCCAGGCTTAATCCCACGGTCACATCCTCCCGGGAATATTTGTCCCTTAATAAATGGCAGGCGGCTCTCAATCTTCCGCCGTTATAGGCGTCCAGGTTGTCAATTAATTTGGCGATATCCGTATCTTTAGAAATCGGCGCGGGAAGAATTCTTTTCCCGGCGAGATATTTTTTCCTCCCGGGACAGGCCGGCTTTTGCTTTTTCATCTTTTCCCTTTCCGAAACCTGGAAAATTTTCCAAAGAATAACCCGTGGTCATAGGTCGTACCCAACGGGGCTCACGGGCTTCAGGGGTTTATTTTCCCCCGGGGCGGGTTCGATTTCAAGTACTTTGCAAAATATTCCCTGACTGGCTGATCGAATCGGCCGCAACCGCAGAAATGGACGACCGGAAAATAGATAAAAATCAAGGGGCTGTCAAGGCTTGCCCGCTTCACTTTTTCGATTCTCTTTCTTGTGTAAAAGCAAACTTGTGGCCCGGAAGCAAGGGCGTTGCGCGGAAAAAGCATCGGCGGGAGAAGAAATCCACTCGGAGATCCCTCCGTGCTTCCGCAAAATGAGCCGGGCCTATCGGGCGTTACCCAATTCGGAATTCGGAATTTTGTATCAATTTAGCCGCTTGAAAATCGTATCAAAGCTATATCAATTAGCATACCCATCGCTGAAATCCCCCCCCACCCCCCTTTGCAAAG
>JAPLIW010000304.1 GCA_026388915.1 Deltaproteobacteria bacterium | reverse complement strand
TGGGCTCCGGGATTCGGACCAGGCTGGTAACGTTGGAACACCGGGCCGCCCGGACGCACTGTTCAACGAGGGGGAAATCAAATACCCCGTGCTCCATGTCGATGACCGCAAAGTCCCAGCCGCCGTATCCCAGAATTTCCGTCGCCGCCGGGCCAAGACGGACAAAAGTCCCGAAACATGTTTTCCCTTCCTTGAGTTTTTTCTTCAGAAGATTGCTCTGCATTGGATATCTCCTTCTTTATTGTCTTAGGAAATTATAAAAATCTTCGTGTCCGCCGAGGATAAAGAAAAGAATTTCACCGCGGAGCGGTAACTTTTACCCTCTGAAAAGATCTCCCAGAAATCCCCCCTGCCCCCCTTTGCAAAGGGGGGTTGGGGGGGATTTCAGCGATTGGTATCTCAATCGATATGGCTTCGATATGATTTTCAAGCCGCTAAATTGATACAAAGAAAGGAATTATGGAATAGTGGAACAATGGAATAATGGATGAACAACGATTTTTTTTGCTATCCGATTTAATCATTATTCCACTATTCCAGCATTCCAATTTGTTTGCTGTATTGTAACCCAGAAGAAAAAAAAATTCGAGACTGCTTTTTCACCCCGGCTTGGCTCGCAGCCATTCCCGCGGGCTTCTGGTTTGTTTTTGACATCCCTCCGGGAATAGGGTAAATCTGAAATGGGAATATTTTCCCGGGATTCAGGCCATGAAAGAAGTTCGTCCATCCCGCGCCTTTCGATTCGGCACCCCCAAGGTCAGCCTGGCGCGGGCTCTATCCAAATTGGGATACTGTTCTCGGACCCGGGCCATGGAGTTGATCGGGGCGGGCCGGGTGCGGGTCAATGGCCGCGGGGAAAGAGATGGCGCCAGGAGGGTCGATCCGGCAAAGGATCGAATCGAAGTGGAGGGCCGGGTCGTCACCCCTTCGGAGAAGGTTTATCTGATGCTGAATAAGCCCCGGGGGCTGGTGACGAGCGCCGCGGATGAAAAGGGAAGGGCCACCGTGTATGAAGGTCTGAAGGATTGCGGGTTTCCCTGGCTTGTGCCGGTGGGCCGCCTGGACAAAGCTAGTGAAGGACTGCTGCTCTTTACGAATGACACCCGCTGGGCGGCCAGAATCATGGCCCCCCAAACCCACCTGGACAAAACCTATCATGTGCAGGTGGACCGCGTGGCGGATGAGGGATTCTTGAAAAAGATGACCGAAGGGGTGGAGGCGGAGGAAGGGGATTTTCTGCAAGCCCGGAAGGCCAGCCTCCTGCGCAAGGGAAAGAGAAATTGCTGGCTGGAAGTGGTCCTGCAGGAGGGGAAAAACCGCCACCTTCGCAGGCTTCTGTCGGCCCTCGGGGTGAATGTCCTCCGATTGGTGCGGGTGGCCATCGGTCCCCTGCAGTTGGGGGCTTTGGGCAAGGGGGAGGTTCGGCTCCTGACCGGAATGGAGAAGGAATGCCTTTCCAAAACGAAGCCTAAAATCTAGCCGAAGAATGGGATTATCCTTCCAATCCTTTGGGAAGCGAGTATTTTACGGGTGGTGGACCTTCTTCACCGTTCACCTGCTGGCGGCCGTTCTCTTCTTCATCCTTCATCGCCGCTCTCCGCAGAAGCGGTACCTGGAGGGTTAAGAACCATCCCTTCCCCGGCCGGGGCTCAACCCGGACTCGATCGCTCCCTCATCCCCAGCAGGCCGTTCAGGAGAAGCGCAAAAATGACCAACAAACCGCCGACGAGGGCCATGTCCGTAGGGCGTTCGCCGAAGCCGAGCCACACCCAGATGGGGCCGAGAATGGTTTCCAGGAGGGCGAAGAGGCCGATTTCGGCGGCCGAAAGGTAGCGGGCGGCCACGACCATGAGCACGCACCCGATGCCCAGCTGTACCCAGCCCATGATTCCGAGGACGACAAAGTCCCGGACCGTGGGGGTTAAGGGCCAGGCGAGCGGAAGGGAGACGAGGATGGAAAAGATCCCGGCGAGCATGACCGCCGGGGCCATGCTCACGCTGGCGTGGGTCCGCCGCAGGATGACCACATTCAGGCCAAAGGCGGCGGGAACTCCCAGGGCCAGGAGATTACCGATCGTTCGTCCGGAGTCCAGCCCCTCGGAAAACATCAAAACAATGCCCACGAGGGCCGCGGAGATCGTCCCCCAGGTCCGGAGGGAAACCCGTTCTCCCAGGAAGATTCTGCCGGAAAGAGCCACAAAAAAGGGCCCCACACTCATCAGGACGAGCGTGTTGGCCACGGTGTTGCGGGTTACGGAAAGGATAAAAAAGAAAAAAGTCGAGGCCAGAAGGGCACCCGCCAGGACCCCGGGAAAGCCGACCTCGAAGATTTTCTCGAAAACCTTTGCCCGGTGCCAGAGCGTGAGGACCCCGATCATGAAAACGACCAGGAATACGGAGCGCCAGAAGACAATTTCCCAGGGATCGGTAAGAACCACGCTGCGGACCAGGACCCCGCCCGTGCTCCAGCAAAGCCCCGCGCCGATCATCAGCAGCACCCCTTTCCGGTGGGCGCGGGCGGCGTCCGGGATACCATTTGGATCATTCATAACTCACTCCTCATTCCAGCCCGGGGGAAAAAGGGGTTTTGGGTTCCCCCCGGGAATTCTGTATCCCCCGGTTATTCATTCTTCCGCAAAAAAGAATTATCTTCGAACTTGAACAATAGCCGGTTTCATGGCATAAAAGGAACTTAGGTCGGCAGAGAACTGTCTGAGCGCCGAGAGTCATTTATTCTATTATAATTCCTCTTGCCCGAACTTGCAGAGCTTTCAAATTTTGTAAAGAATATTTGTTATGCAAACTTGCCTCTGAAATCCCCCCAACCCCCCTTTAAAAAAGGGGGGCGAAGGGGGGATTTCTGGAATTGGCTGGCTGCAAAAATAAACTCTTTGGGGCGGGTGTTGCGGGTATTTTTATGCAACATTAAGGTTTTATCTGCGTTCATCTGCGTCCAATATGAGTTGATTGGGGAATGATTTGAATAGGAGGACGTTATGACCGATCAGGAAGTGATGCTGGCCAAAATGACCCGCCGGGAGTTCCGGGAAGGAATCGAAGG
>JAPLIW010000041.1 GCA_026388915.1 Deltaproteobacteria bacterium | reverse complement strand
GAGACGGTCAGGCTCATATTGAGCGATGAGAACGTGGATGCGCTGGTGATCTTTCTCCTCCATCATCCTTTCATGACTCCAGGTCGGATTAAATCCCCGGTTCTCCGCCAGAAACAGCGTTCTGGAAAACCGATCTTGGTCTGCGCCAATTCCCCCCGGGGACTGAGTGAGAAAGAAGTGGAAGAGTTGGAAGCCAGCGGAATACCGGTTTATTCCTTTCCCGACCGGACCATTCGGGCCCTTGCAGGCCTCATCCGATATGGGGAAGTCCTAAGACAAACGCGGGGAGGCGCGGAAAGAATGACGCGATGACGCGGAGACACGGGGACGCGGGGAAAGGACTTCAAACGGGACACCCTGTTTCCTACACCCTACACCCGTACCCCCTACACCCTTTGCTGAACAATGAACACCCGACACTGATTAACCGACAGGAGACCAAACAGATGCGCGCACTGGAAGGAATCAAAATACTCGACCTTTCCCGGCTGTTCCCGGGTCCTTACTGTTCCATGATCCTGGCCGATATGGGAGCCGATGTTCTGCGGATCGAAGACCGGCGGTTCCAGGGGGAGGGGCCGGGGATGCCCACGGTCATGCGCAACAAGAGGCACATGACCCTCAACCTGAAACATATGAAAAAACTGAACGAAAGACTGATCTATTGCTCGGTCACCGGGTACGGGCAGGATGGGCCCTACAAGGACATGGTCGGCCATGACATCAACTACCTCAGCTTCGGGGGAGTGCTGGGGCTGACCGGAGAGCCGGGAAGGAAACCGGTCATCCCCCCCATCCAGGTGGCGGACATGGCCGCCGGGGGAATGTACGCGGCCATCGGAATCCTGGGAGCCCTGTTTTTTCGTCAGACCACCGGCAAGGGACAGTACATCGACATATCCATGATGGATGGGATCGTGGCCATGCTGCCCTTTCCGGCCAGCCTGTTTTGGGGGTTGGGGAAGATTCCCCGGCGGGGGGACACGCTGCTCAGCGGTCGTTTCCCCTGTTACAGCGTTTACGAAACCAAGGACGGAGAATACATTTCGATCGGGGCACTGGAACCGCGTTTCTGGATGGAACTCTGCAGGAAGCTGGGACGGGAGGATTACATTCCTCTCCAGTACGATGAAGGGGAAAAGCGGGGGGAGATTTTTCTGTTCCTGGAGAAAACTTTCAAGGGGAAAACCCGCGACGAGTGGCTCAAAGAACTCAAAGACCTGGATGTCTGTATCGGGAAAGTCCTTCACCTGGACGAAACCTTCAAAGATCCCCAGGTTGTTCAGCGCAAGATGGTCACCGAGTTCGACGATCCGAAGAAAGGAAAGATGAAGCTCCTGTCTTCCCCCATCAAAATGTCCGAGACTCCTCCCGATATTCGCAAGGCTCCTGCTGTTTTCGGGGAGCATACCGGGGAAGTTCTGAAGGAACTGGGGTTCAAAGAGGAAGAGATCGGGCAGATGAAAAAAGAAGGGGTAGTATAGAAGCGGGAAAAGTGGGATAAGAAAATGATGGCGGCCGCCTTCCTGGTCGCGGTGGTCCCGCAACTGATCCTGAGCCTCTTCGTGCAGAAATACATCGTCCGCGGCCTGACCATGGGAGCAATTCGCTGAAGGAGGAGGGTGCCCCTGCGACTGCTGTATCGATACATTTTCATTAATGGCTTTTTTTAATTCGTGATATTATAATATTGGTTAAGAGCTAAAAAAGGAAAAGAAACCCATGGGCCTTCGCTTCGAGTGGGACAAACATAAGGCCTCACACAACTTGCAGAAGCACGGCGTGAGTTTCGACGAAGCCAGTACTGTTTTCAATGATCCACTGGCCCGCATTTTCGGCGACGAAAGTCATTCCCAATACGAAGCAAGGGAAATCATCATCGGACACGCAGCCACTGGAAGGCTTCTGCTTGTTTCCTTCACGGAACGAGCTTTGAATATAATACGAATCATCAGTGCGCGCCCGGCGACGAATCAGGAGCGGGACGATTATGAAAAAAACCAGTACCCCTAAGAGAGGTGCCTCAATCATAAGGGAACTGCGGCCAGAGTACCGCTTCGATTATCGAAAGGCCAAGCCAAACCGCTTTGCCGGCCAACCCGATGAAGGCAGGGTCGTGGTAGTCCTCGATCCTGACGTATCAGAGGTTTTCCACACGCCGAATTCTGTGAATGAAGTCCTCAGGGCGCTTATCAAGGCCATGCCTCCCAGACGGAAGGCGTCTGCACCAAAATCCCGCCGACCGCGAACCGGCGGCCCCTAGGAGTCACGCGTTTCGCGGGATGCCTGCCTGCGGAGGGGCGATCCGCCGGATCGCCCTTTCAAGCCTCTCCGCCATATTGCCTTAACCTAAACGTTGCATAAAAATGTCTGCCCGCATCACCCCCACCCTTCCCTCCCCCCTCCGGGGGGGAAGCTGTGAAAAAATCGATTTAGTCCTTTTTCACGTCATTCCGGCGAAAGCCGGAATCCAGTGTTTTCAAGGATTTACGAACTTACTGGACCCCGGTTTTCACCGGGGTGACGGCTGAAAACCAATTTTTTCACACCTTCGGGGTGGGTTAGGGTGGGGGGGCAAAGGGCACCGGCGGTGAGGTCCCGTGACCATCGAAATAATCGATTTCCCCCTTTGCCTGCAAGGGCCCAAGCAATATTTCAGGAAATTCTTATGCACCTATTGAGTTAAGCAGCGCTGTAATTCTTCTTGATTTTTCAATAATTATTCAATATGATTTGCTCAGTTAACTTCGACGAAGAAGTATGATCCCGCGCTGGGAAGGAATGAACCGGTGACCGATAAGAATAGGGCGGGGGGATGAGAGAAGATTCTGGAGGTGAGAACATGGTGGTGAATGAAAAAGTGTTCAGAAAAATTATTAGGGAAAGCATCAGGGATGCTCTGCGGGAAGAAAGGTTGAATTTGTATGAAATTTTAATCCCTTATGTTTCAAAAAAGGAGTTGAAAGAAATCGAGGAGAGATACGGGGCTCCATCGAATTATGATGAGAGGGAATTTAAAGATATGACCGATTGGGTGATGAATTGAAGGTAACCTTCAGCAGCCACTCTATGAAGTTTCTCTCATCGTGTGACGAGCGAAACCAGGAGAGGATAAGAACGAAAATCAAAGAACTGGTCATTTCCATCGATCAAAAAGGAATCATTCCTTTCCGCGAACTTCAAATCAAAATGCTGGCTGGAAAATGGAAAGGTTTTATGAGGATGAGAATCGGTAAGACTCGAATAATCTTTAGAATCGAGAAGGAAAAGCAAGAACTGCTGGTTTATACGATTGACTTCCGGGGGGAGGTTTATCGATAAATAAGAATCATGTATCTGGCAGCTCTGGTTCTTGGTCTGTCGGCCATTCAAGACCTCGCTGCCAAGGTAGATTAAAAAGATCATCGGCTTCTTCTGGAGCTAAATTTTCTCCTTGGCCTTTTCCGGACCCTTAACGGAGGGTTAAATGGAATGCAGAAACAAAACCCCAATTCTCAAAGAGAGATGGGGTTTTGTTTTATGAAGACATAAAACTTGGTGATTGGCGGAAAAAGAGGCGGAAAGATTGGTTTGTAAAGATTAAGGGCAAAGGGGGAAGCCCTTCAATAATTAAATTGATCTAGAGATTATTGTAGAAAGGCTTGCGGATATTTGCAGGGTATGGGGGCGGAGGTTTTTTGATCGGCGTCCCATTAGCGGCGGCTTGTAATCAGCTCTGCTGACTCATACTAAACCTGACAGACAGTTCAAAATCCAATCATGATCCGCAGTTTTGTTCAAAGCCACGACCGGGATTAATCACCCCTCCCCCGACACCCCATACACCATTGTGTTTCGGACTTGAATTCCAATTAGGATTGAGTTAAAAGAATTTATGAAAAAGCCATTGGATCAGTTCCTGATTCGGAAGGCCCTGAGACATCTGGAATCCTCGGATCGGGCTCTTTCAGGCTTGATTACTAAACATGGCCCCTGCACGATTACGCCGGCACTGGACAACCCTTTTCACGCCCTGGCTTCTTCAATCATCAGTCAACAGATTTCAGCTCATGCTGCCAGAGCCATAAAGGGCAGGCTTTTTGATTTGATCGGCCCTCAAACCTTTACTCCCCAAAATGTTTTAAGAATTTCGGCTAAGAATTCCAAAGCCGCAGGATTATCACGGCCGAAATTTGAGTACATTCGCGGGTTAGCCTTGGCCGTTAGAAACGGGGACCTTGATTTTGCCTCTATCGCCAAATGGGAAGATGAAGAGGTTATTACTAAACTCATCACCTTTTCGGGAATTGGAAGATGGACCGCGGAGATGTTTCTCATATTCGGACTCGGAAGGCCGGATGTTCTGTCGGTCAATGATGCTGGCCTCAAAAGGGGATTCAAGGTGGCTTATAATCTCCAGCAGGGGCCATCGGCAGATGAAATGATTTCGATCAGCGAACCGTGGAGGCCTTATCGGAGTGTAGGGAGCTGGTATCTTTGGAGGGTGGTTGACTGAACCTTTGTTCCAATCAGCAAAAATCTTATTGGGACGCGGATGAACACGGATGAACGCGGGAAAAAATTAAAGACTTCAAGCCATTTTATTGTTTGGGACACAGATGAACACAGCGCGGCGCAGCCGCAACCAAAATCAGGTCATCTTTCTGCAAGAGTTTTGCTCAGGGTTACGGGTGATCCCAGAAATCCCCCCTCCGCCCCCCTTTTCTAAAGGGGGGTTGGGGGGATTTCAGAGGCCCGTTTCCTAACCAAAAATTCTTTCCAAAATTTGGAGAGTCTGCACGTTAGTAGTACAGATAAACACAGATAAAAATTCAGGGTGAAAAACCTTTACAAAAACAAGCTCTGAAACTAAATGCGGAGGCGGGACATGCGAAAGCGTCAGTTCACACGGCGCACCTTTATCAAAGGGGCCGGGTTGGTGGCCGTGGCGGCAGCGGGCAGAATTGGCATTCCCGGGAAAATTGCGGAGGCTTCTTCAAAGGAGCACAAGGTGCCCCATTCCTCCGGCACCGAGGCGCCGAAGCTGAAGGCACCGGCGAATGCCTGCGACTGTCACCTTCACATCTATGATGAGCGCTTTCCGCCCCCCGGGCCGGTCGCGCGGCTGGTGAAGGGCGCCGGCGTGGAGCAGTACCGGCTTCTCCAGAAGCGGATCGGGACGACGCGGGCCGTGATTGTCACACCCAGCGCCTACGCCACGGCTAATGCCGTCACGGTGGACGGCATTTCCCAGCTCGGCCTGGCGAATGCGCGGGGAGTCGCGGTTGTCCGCACTGAAGTCACCGATGCCGAGCTGAAGAAAATGGCGGACGGGGGCATCCGCGGGATTCGATTCACCCTCTTCGACCCCAAAACCGCGGTCACCAGCTTCGAAATGATCGAGCCGCTGGCCAAACGGGCGAACGACCTCGGTTGGCATGTACAGCTCCATTTCCGGGGGGATCAGATTGTCGAGCGCGAGGACCTGCTGAAGCGCATCGCAGCGCCGATCGTGTTCGATCACATGGGGAGAATCCCGCAGCCGGCGGGCGTTAAACACCCCGCCTTCCAGATCATCTGCCGACTGATCGACAAGGGCCGGACCTGGGTTAAGCTGTCAGGGGTGTATCAGGACACCAAGGTCGGCCCGCCGACTTACGCGGACACGACCGAGCTCGCCCGGGCATACCTGAAGGCGGCGCCGGAGAGGATGGTATGGGGAAGCGACTGGCCGCACCCGACCGAGAGGGAGCACAAGCCGAACGACGCCGTGCTCTTCGACCTGCTGACCGAGTGGGCGCCGGATGAGGCCCTGCGGAAAAAGGTTCTGGTCGAAAATCCGGCGGTTCTGTATGGGTTTTCGAATAGGTAGGTGGCCGGTTATTTGGTTATAAACGGTTGCCAGGCCTATTTCTGATCAAGATCGCCCAGGATTTGTTCGATCAGAGGATTAACGGCAGGAATACGATCCTTGACGGCGATCCAGACAGCCTCCCGGTTCACGCCGAAATAGAAGTGAATCACTTTGTCCCTCATCCCAGCCATTTCCTTCCAGGGGACGGAGGGGTATTTTGAGCGGACTTCTTCGGGAACATTCTTTGCCGCCTCGCCGATAACCTCAAGGGAGCGCACAACGGCATTAAAAGTCTTTTTGTCCGCCACGAATTTCTCGTAGGACATTCCTCGGATAAAATCCTGCGCATCCTGCATATTCTGGAGAATATCTTTGATGTATAAGAGGATGTTGCGGGTCATATGCCGACGGCCTCTCTGAGAATCGTTTCTTTCAATTCCTCCCGCACATCGCGCTTTGGAATCAGATCCACCTTTATGCCGAGAATTTCGCTGAGGTAGATTTCGGCCCCGATGAGCTCGAAGAGGCTTACGGGACGAAGTATTTCCGCAAGGAGATCGATATCACTTCCCGGCTTGGGGTCCTGCCGAGCATAGGAACCGAAGAGCCCTACGACTTCCACACCATAGCGATCGGCGAGAATATTCTGATGCTGCTTGATAAGTGAGCGAATTTCGTCTCGTGATTTCATGCCTGCTAACTCCATACGGGCGACCAGCCGGTCGCCCCTACAAACCCCGAACTCCGAACTAAATCGCTCCGAACTTCATTACGGATAAACGGGTACGATATCCAGCCCCAGGGATTCTTCGAGGCCGAGCATCACGTTCATGTTCTGCACGGCCTGACCCGAGGCCCCTTTTACCAGGTTGTCGATGGCCGAGAGGATGATGAGGCGGTTGATCCGCTTGTCCACCTTCACCGCAATATCGCAGTAATTCGACCCGAAGACATCGGCGGTGCTGGGGAGAAGGTCGGAGGGGCGGACGCGGATGAACCTCTCCTTTCCGTAGAAATCCAGGTACATCTCGTAGATTTCTTTTTCGGAGAGGGGTTTGGCCAGGGTGGCGTAAATGGTGGAGAGGATTCCCCTCTTCATGGGCACCAGGTGAGGGGTAAAGGTGAGGATGACCTTTTCCCCGGCCACCCGGCTCAGTTCCTGCTCCATCTCCGGGGTGTGCCGGTGTTCGGTCACCTTGTAGGCCTTGAAGTTCTCGCTCACCTCGGCAAACATGGAAGAGAGGACGGCGGACCGGCCGGCCCCGCTGACCCCTGACTTGGAATCGGCAATGAGGGTGCGGATATCGACGACCTTGTGTTTCAGGACCGGGGCCAGGGCCAGAATTACGCTGGTGGGGTAGCAACCGGGGTTGGCGACCAGCCTGGCTTTTTTGATTTCCTCACGGTGCAGTTCAGGAATGCCGTAAACCGCCTCCTTCAAAAGCCCCGGCGCGGTGTGGGGTTCGTACCATTGCTCGTAAACCTTCGGATCGGCCAGGCGGAAATCCGCGCTCAGGTCAACAATCTTGATTCCTTTTTCCAGGAAGCCCGGCGCTACATCCATGACCGCCTTATGGGGCAGGGCGGTGAAGACGAAGTCACAGGCTTTGGATAAAGGCTCGACTTCCAGGGGCTGGCAGACCAGGTCGACCTCTTTCAGAATGGACGGGAAGAGCTTCCAGATCGGCTGACCCACGTTTTTCTCGGCCGTCAGCGCGGTCAATTGAACCTTGGGGTGCCTGGAAAGCAACCGCACCAGCTCGATCCCGGTATAGCCCGTTGCTCCGATCACGCCCACTCGGATCATGGCGTTCCTCCTTCATTGGTCCCATGGCATTACCGCCCGCGCACGAGGAAGGGGTGGGGATGATCACCTTCCAGAATGAAAACATTCCTGACTTTATCCCCCCTCACCCCACCCTCTCCCGCTAGGGGAGAGGGAGTTTGCGGGTGAAAGCTAACCCATTTGGGCAGTAAAAAAGGGAAGGCCGGAAGACCTTCCCTTGATTTTTACCCCAATCCGGATTACCGTTTGGAGTATTGGAATCTCTTCCGGGCGCCTTTCTGGCCGTATTTTTTACGCTCTTTCTTCCGGGGGTCCCGGGTGATGAGGCCCGCTTTCTTCAGCGATTCCCGGAACTCGTCTTTTACCGCGAGGAGGCCGCGGGTGATCCCATGACGAATGGCTCCGGCCTGTCCTTTCATCCCCCCGCCCAGAACCGTGATGTCGATGTCGAACTGGCCCAGCGTGCCGGTCAGCTCCAGGGGCTGGAAGATGATCATCTTAGCCGTGTCCAGCTTGAAGTACTGGTTCATCTCCTGGTCATTTACCGTGACTTTTCCGTCGCCGGGCTTCATCCAGACCCGGGCGATCGAAGTCTTCCTCTTCCCAGTGGCATAGTAAACTTTTTCGGGCATATGTCCTTCCTTTATAGGGTATAAGCTTCAGGTTGTTGGGCTTCGTGGGGATGGGTGTCTCCGGCATAGACTTTGAGCTTCTTGATCAGTTTTTTCCCCAGTTTGGTCTTGGGCAGCATTCCCTGAACGGCCATGGTGATGAGGCGCTCGGGCTTCTTGTCCCTGATTTTTTCGGCGCTGGCCTCTTTTAGCCCGCCGGGGTATCCGGAGTGATGAAAATAGATCTTCTCTTTCCATTTTTTCCCGGTCAGGGCCACTTTCTTCGCATTGATGACCACCACGAAATCACCCGTGTCCTGATGAGGGGCAAAGATGGGCTTGTTCTTCCCCCGCAGCAGGATTGCAACCCGTGTGGCCAGCCGTCCCAGAATCCTCCCATCGGCATCCACCAAGTGCCATTTGGGCTTGATATTCTCGTTTTTCACTAGAGGAGTTTTCATAGACGAACCTCAGTCGTAAATTAAATCTAGATTATATAGACTTAAGCATACCTTTGCAATTAAAAAATGTATAGGGAAAAATCGTTTTGGCGTTCCCCCCAGCCCATTTTCCATTTTAATCCCAATTTCCCAAAAATTCTTGTTGAATCAAAGGGTTTTAAATCGCATCATAAATAACATGAATGATAAAAACATGATGAACTCGTAAAAAGTCGCAATTCCATAGAATTCGTCATTCCGGCGAAAGCCGGAATCAAGTTATTTCAAGATGTTCTGGACCCCGGCTTTCGCCGGGGTGACGCTCCAAGAGACTTTTTACGAGACCGTCAAACATGAGTGAACCCAAAAACTTATCTTTACCCATCCAGGGGATGACCTGCGCTTCCTGCGTGGCCCGGATCGAAAAATCCCTCCGGGCCGTCGGAGGGGTTCGAGAGGCCAGTGTCAATTTAGCCACCGAAAAGGCCAATATCGTCTATGATCCCAGCCTTGTTGAACCAGAGAGTATAAAAAAGGCCGTCGAAGACCTTGGCTACGGTGTCCCCCAGGAGCTGAGCAAAGAAGAAAAAATCACTATCGCCATCGGCGGCATGACCTGTGCCGCGTGCGTGAACCGGATTGAAAAGGGTCTGCGCAAAATTGAAGGAGTGACCGAAGCCCAGGTCAACCTGGCCACCGAAAGAGCCACGGTCCTATATTATCCCGAAAAAGTGGGAACGTCCGAGTTTCGGAAGACGGTCGAGGACCTGGGGTACGAGGTCAGGGGATTCGAGGAAGAAGCTTCGGCCGACCGGGAAGCTGAAGCCAGAAGCCGGGAGATCCGGCTGCAGAAGCGAAAGTTCGTAGTCAGCGCCGTTCTCTCGGCGGCCATTTTCTTCGGAAGTATGCCTGAATGGTTTCCCTGGTGGCCCACGATCCTGCAAAACCATCTGACCCTTTTTCTGCTGACCACCCCCGTTCAATTCTGGGCGGGCTGGCAGTTTTACCGGGGTTTCTGGCTGGCCTTGAAGCACCGGACTTCGGACATGAACACCCTCATCGCGGTGGGAACTTCCGCGGCCTACATCTACAGCACGGTGATAACCTTCTTCCCCAAATTGTTCCGGGCCGGGGGATTGGACCTGGGAGTTTACTTTGACACCTCGGCCATGATCATCACCCTGATCCTCTTGGGGAAACTTCTGGAAGCCATCGCCAAAGGTCAAACCTCCTCGGCCATAAAACGGCTCATGGGCCTTCAGGCCAAGACTGCCAGGGTGGTCCGGAACGGGCAGGAGATAGATATCCCGGTAGAAGAGGTACGCAAAGGGGATGGGGTGATCGTTCGGCCGGGGGAGAAAATCGCCGTCGATGGAATTGTCCGGGAAGGCTGGTCGGCGGTGGATGAGTCGATGCTCACCGGAGAGAGCATTCCGGTGGAGAAGCATGCCGGGGATCCGGTCATGGGGGGAACCATCAATAAGACCGGATCGTTTCGTTTTGAGGCCACCAAGGTGGGCAAGGAGACGGCCCTGGCGCAAATCATCCGGCTGGTGGAAGAAGCCCAAGGCTCCAAGGCACCGATTCAGAGGCTGGCGGACCGGGTGGCGAGTGTATTTGTGCCCACGGTCATATCGATTGCCCTGCTTACTTTTGCCGTCTGGATGATTTTCGGACCCAGGCCGGCTTTCACTCTGGCTCTGCTTAATTTCGTAGCGGTTTTGATTATTGCCTGCCCCTGCGCTCTGGGACTGGCGACGCCCACCGCCATTATGGTGGGAACCGGCCGGGGTGCGGAGAACGGAATTCTTATCAAGGGGGGAGAAAGCCTGGAGACCATCCACCGGGTGAACACCATTCTCTTTGACAAGACCGGGACCCTCACTCAGGGGAAACCGTCGGTCACTGACATTGTCGTCGGAAAGGAATTTAAAGAAGAGCAGGTCCTCCGGTGGGCCGCTTCGGCAGAAAAGGGATCGGAACACCCCCTGGGGGAGGCCATCGTCCGTGCGGCCGAAGAAAAGGGGCTGGGGCTCAGTCCAGCGGAAGGATTTGAAGCCATTCCCGGACAGGGAATCAAGGCCCAAATCGATGGGGAAGCGATTCTCCTCGGAAACCTCAGGCTTATGGAGGAGAAAGGGATTGACCTGAGTGGCCTCCGGGGGGAGATGGAGCGCCTGGCCAGTGAAGGCAAAACCCCCATGGTGGTGGCAAGAAATCATTCCGCGGCCGGGGTTGTGGCCGTGGCTGACACTCTCAAGCCCCAT
>JAPLIW010000431.1 GCA_026388915.1 Deltaproteobacteria bacterium | reverse complement strand
TACGAAAAACAGCGGCGACCTCAAGCCCAAAATCAGCAGCATCAGAAGAGCCCTGACACCGGCAGGGAGCCGAAGCGCTGAAGCGCCGACTCAGGCCCAGCATTAGGGGCATGGAAGAAACCGGGAATGGATACGTGGTTTGGAGAGTTGATTCATACGGTGCGTTATGGATGAAATGATAAGGCTCTCCGTTAAGCACTTTAAGAATCCATGTGCCCGATTACGGGTTGGACAACCCGGCATTTTTCGGGCCGGGGGGATTTTTTTCTTGACAAATAATCCCCAGCGGGTAAATTAAGCACGGACGGACCCCCCTCCCAGTGTTTCGCGAGCCAGTACGTATTCTCGAATGATCCTTACGCTTTTAGCTTTTTCCGGTTTTTCTCCGCACCGCAATTGACGATAAACGACGGTTAGAGTGTCGAATAACAAGAAGCGGGCCAAGAACAGGTTTAAGAAAGGAGAAACCGATGATCAGCGTAAGAAAGGCTTATTCCGTTCCCTCCGTCTGGATCGTTGCGTTGCCTATCCTTCTGACAGTCCTGTTTGTCGTTGCCGACCGGGTTTCGGCCGCACCCCCGATCCTGATGAAGTTCTCCCACCAGTGGGCCAAGGATGATTTGCGGGACCAGTGGGCCAACTGGTTTTCCAAGGGGGTGGAGGAGAAGACCAAAGGATCGGTCAAGTTCGAAATCTACCCCGCAAGCGCCCTCTTCAAACCCAACCCTCAATTTGACGCCATGCGCCAGGGGGCTCTGGATTTGGCCGTTTACCACATCGCCTACGCCGCCGGCAAAGTCCCCGAAACCATGATCACCATGATGCCCTGCCTCCCCCGGAATTACCAGGAGGCGATGAAATGGCGCGACGCCGAGATCGGGAAAATCGTCGAAAAAATGTGCGAAGACAACGGGATCAAAATCCTAAGCTGGGGATGGATGATGGGGGGCATCGGAAGCAAGAAGAAACTGATCGCCCTGCCGCCGGACACTCGGGGCATGAAAATGCGGGGCGCCGGCAAGGCCACGGAGGATATGCTGCGCTCTGCAGGAGCGGCCATCACTTCCATGCCTTCCACGGAACTCTATTTTGCCCTCCAGTCGGGAGTGCTGGATGGCCTGATGACCACCTACTCATCCTTCCAATCCTTCCGCCTCTATGAAGTGCTCGACCACCTCATTGTGGGCCGCCAAAACTATGTCTTCTCCACCCTCTGCGGCATCGTCATTTCGACCAAGACCTGGGCCAAATTGAACGCCGAGCAGAAAAAGGCCATGCTGGAAACGGGACAGGGAATCGAAAAAAAGTTCCACGACGAGGTCATTCAGGAAGATGAAAAGGCCGCGGACCTCTTCTCCAAGAAGGGGGTCAAGATCCATTACATGACCGACGCGGAGTTCAAGGCCTGGGAGGAGATGTCCAAGAATTCAGCCTGGAAGACTTTTGCCGAGCAAATCAAGGGCGGCAAGAAAATCATCGATGCGGCCATTGCTTTGCGGTAGCAACCGCCCCTCCCCCTCCCCTTTCCCTCCATGAGGGAGGGGGATAAGAAAGAAGATTTTCGATAAGGAGGAAAAAGTGGCCTCCGAAAATCCTTCTGCCCGTCCGTTTTTTTATTGGATCTCCAGGATCAGCGAGATAAGCGGCATCGTCTGCGCGGTCAGCGTTCTGGTCTCCGCCGGGGTTTTGACCTACGAGGTCCTCATGCGTTACGTCTTCAAGACCCCGACCATCTGGGAGATTGAATTCTCGGTTTATCTCCTGATCATGGCCACTTTTGTGGGGGCTGCCTACGGCCTCAAGCATGGAGGCCATATCAATATCGATCTGATGACTCATCTCCTCCCCCCGCGCGTCCAGGCTCATCTTTCCTTCTATACCTCCATCATTTCCTTGGTTTTTTGCCTGGTCGTTGCCTGGTTGGGGTGGGAGATGTGGTGGGAAGCAGCCTCCAAAGGCTGGCGCTCGGACTCGCTCTGGGGTCCGCCCCTTTGGATTTCTTATCTTTTTCTCCCCTTTGGGATGACCCTCCTCTGTCTTCAGTACCTGGTACATCTATCAAACCTTTGGACCCGGATGAGGTCCGGTAATGGAGAAAAGCAGGCTCAGGATGAAGAAAGGGGGCAGAAATGACGCCCTCCACGCTGGGGATCATCGTCCTTCTCGTCTCCCTGGTATTTCTGCTGAGCGGGATGCCTATCGCCTTCGCCCTGGGAGCGGCCTCCCTCTTCTTCATCCTAACCCTTATGGATTTCCAGCAGTTCATGATGACCGCCCACACGGTCTTCGAAGGGGTGAACGACTTTGGGCTCCTGGCCATTCCTCTTTTCATCCTCATGGGAGCGATCCTGGCCAACACCCGGGCCGGCTCAGATCTCTATGAATCGATTCACCGCTGGCTGTACCGGCTCCCCGGAGGGTTGGGGATTTCCAACATCGTGGCCTGCGCCATCTTTGCCGCTCTGTGCGGTTCGAGCCCGGCGACGGCGGCCGCGATCGGGACCGCCGGAATTCCCGAGATGCGCAAACGGGGCTATCCAGGGTCTCTGGCGACCGGCCTGATCGTAGGAGGGGGAACCCTGGGGATTCTGATTCCCCCGAGCGTGACCATGATTGTGTATGGAATCGCCACCCAGACCTCGGTGGGCAAACTCTTCATCGCCGGCGTCATCCCCGGGATCATCATGACCCTCATGTTCTCCGTCTGGGTCATCCTTTACATG
Source organism: Deltaproteobacteria bacterium (assembly GCA_026388915.1). GTDB lineage: Bacteria > Desulfobacterota > SM23-61 > SM23-61 > SM23-61 > SM23-61. Next base: position 4,578 of record JAPLIW010000431.1, on the reverse strand, counting down.
ATTTTCAAAAAGAAGAGCCTCCGCCGGGCGGGGGCGAGTGCTTCCGATCATCTCCTCCTTGCCGAAGAGTCCTTCACGCTGAAAGAGAAACTGGCGGGACTGCCCCGGGTGGCCCCCTTTGTCCTCCTCATCGGCATCATGATGTTCACTCTCTATGGAGGCCTGGCTACCCCCAGTGAGGCCGCTGCGGTGGGATCCGTGGCTGCGCTGATCCTGGTCATGATCATCTACCAATTAACTTTGCGCGGAGAAGTCTTGAAGGTTCTGAAAGGCACCATCCGCGAAAGCACCATGATCCTCATGATCGTGGGAACCTCGTATCTCTTCGGGGTGGTCCTGACCAAACTTTACATCACCCAGACCGTGGCCAACGGGATCATCGGTCTCGAGTTGAGCAGATGGATGGTCATGTTCATCATCAATATCTTTCTCCTGGTCCTGGGCTGTTTCATGCCTCCGGTGGCGATCATCCTGATCACGGCCCCCATCATGCACCCCATCATCAAAAGCCTGGGCTTTGATCCGATCTGGTTCGGGGTGATCGTCACCCTGAACATGGAAGCCGGCCTGATTACCCCCCCCGTGGGACTGAACCTGTATATCGTTCAGGGGATTGCTCCGGATGTGCCGCTTACCGAGGTGCTAAAAGGGTCAATCCCTTTCATTGTCATGCTCTGTCTGGGAATGGTCATCCTGTGTTTCTGGCCCGAACTGGCCCTATGGCTTCCCAATAAGATGATCACGCGGTAAAACAATCGCGGATTGTGGATTGCGGATTTCGGATCGGGGAAGAAAAACATTAAGCTGGAATTGCGGAAGCTAATTTTTGGCCATGCGCCCTGCTCTTCAGGAGGAAGGCCCCTCTTAATGTATACAATGAAACCGATTACATCCTTGACAGCGGATGTTTTTCCGATTTAGAATCCACTCAGAATTGGCTGGGTTGATCTGACCCCCTACAAGGGTTTGGATTTTCCCCTAAAGTTTTTCAAGAATAGGAACGGAAATGGATAATGCCATCCGTTATAACCGCATATCGGCGATCTTCTTCCTGGCTGTTGGGGTATTCTTTTTCATCTATGCCCGGTCGGTGGAAATCGGCGCCTGGAACGAGCCAGGCCCCGGCTTTTTGCCCTTCTGGGGCGGAATTGTTCTGACGGCCATGTCCGGATCCCTCCTGCTGCGCACGTTCTGGGGAAAGCTGCCGCCCATCACCCATTCCTTTTTTCCCAGGTCTGACTCCTGGAAGAGGGTGGCGGCCACTTTTGCCGCCTTAATCGCCTACAACTTTCTCCTAACCCCCCTGGGCTTCACGATCACGACATTCCTTTTTATAGGCTTTCTGGTCCGTTTCATCTTTCCCCAGACCTGGACCCGCACCTTGATCGTCGCCGTTCTCAGCGCCCTGGCAGCCCGCCTTCTCTTCATCAATTTTCTGGAGACCCAGCTGCCCAGGGGATTCCTCGGTTTTTAGGTGACCCATGGATATGCTGGCTCACATTGCTCTCGGCGTCCAAACCCTTTTTACCCCTACCAATATATTATTTTGTTTCTTAGGCGTTCTCATGGGAACCCTGGTCGGCGTGCTACCCGGCCTCGGTCCCACGGCGGCCATCGCCCTTCTCCTTCCCAACACTTTTCACGTAACGCCGGTTACCGCCATCATCATGCTGGCCGGGATCTACTACGGAGCCATGTATGGAGGCTCGACCACTTCCATTCTGGTAAACATCCCCGGTGAAGCGGCGTCGGTTATCACCTGCCTGGACGGGTACCAAATGGCCCTCAAAGGTCGGGCAGGCCCGGCCCTGGGGATTGCCGCCTTCGGGTCCTTTATTGCCGGAACCATTTCCGTGCTCGGACTGATGCTGGTCGCTCCACCCCTGGCCAAATTTGCTTTGGCTTTCGGTCCCCCGGAATACTTCAGCCTCATGCTCATGGGGATTGTCGTCCTTATTTACCTTGCCTCCGGGTCGATCTTGAAGGCTCTGATGATAGCGGTCTTCGGATTGCTCCTCGGAACCATCGGCATGGATGCCATCTCCGGCACCCAGCGCCTCACCTTTGGGGTCCTCGAGCTGGCCGATGGAATCGGGCTGATACCGGCGATCATGGGTCTTTTCGGGGTGGCGGAGGTGATCTCCAACGTGGAAGAGGAGATGAAGCGGGAAATTATCACCGCCAAGGTGAAAAACCTTCTCCCCAACCTCCGGGACTGGAAAGACTCTTTCTGGCCGATTATCCGCGGGTCTTTTCTGGGGTTCTTCATCGGGATCCTGCCCGGGCCAGCGCCGGTGATATCCGCTTTCACCTCTTATGCGATCGAAAAGAAGATTTCCAAGCACCCAGAGAAATTTGGCACAGGAGTGATCGAAGGCGTGGCCGGGCCCGAATCCGCCAACAATGCTGCAACCGGCGGGGCTTTCATCCCTCTTTTCACCTTGGGGATCCCCGCGAACTCGGTCATCGCCATTCTCCTGGGCGCTTTCATGATTCATGGAATCCAGCCTGGCCCCATGCTGATTTCCAAATACCCGGACCTCTTCTGGGGGACCATCATGAGCATGTACTTGGGAAATATCATGCTCCTGATCCTGAACCTGCCCCTCATCGGCCTTTGGGTCAAGGTTTTGAAAGTCCCCTACCCCATCCTCTTCCCCCTGATTCTGCTCTTTTGCCTGGTCGGGGTCTTCAGCCTGAATTACAGCAATGTTGAGGTGGCCCTGATGATCGGGTTCGGAATCTTCGGCTATCTGGCCCGGAAGTTCCAGTTCGAGATGGCTCCCCTGGTTCTCGCGATCGTTATCGGGCCCATGATGGAAAATAACCTCCGGCTGGCCCTGACGATTTCCCAGGGGGACCCCTGGATCTTCATCCAGAAACCCATTTCGGCGGTGTTCATGATTGTTTCTTTAGTCCTCTTGATTTCTCCGTTCATTCCCTGGTTGGGGAAACGACGGGAGAAATTGCGGGAAAAGGTTGAGGGAGAAGAAGTGTAGTGGAAAAAAAGACGAAAGGATGGCAACAGAGATGAAGAAATGGCAAGTGACAGGTTTGGTTTTCGCGCTCTTGTTGGCCTTCTCGACGGTCCCCGCAGGCGCTCAGGACTTTCCCAAGGGGCCCATCAATTACATGAATCCTTTCAACCCGGGGGGTGAGGTGGACATCGCCGCCCGGGCCATGCAGCCTTACCTGGAAAAAAATCTGGGGGTTCCTTTTGTGATCAATTATCTTCCGGGCGCAGGCGGAGGGCTTTGCTGGTCGAAACTGGCCGCGGCTAAGCCGGATGGGTACAACATCGGAGGGTTCAGCATTCCCCACATCATCCTTCAGCCCATTTTCATGAAGGATGTGACTTTCAAGACCGATGATTTCGTGATCTTTTCAATCGTGGAATATACGCCCATCGGGTTGGCGGTGAAAAAGGACTTCAAGGCCAATACCTTCAAAGAATTCATCGACTATTGTAAAGCCAACCCGGGGAAAGTATCCTGCGGCGGGGTGGGGAAATTCACAGGTCACCATTTTGCCACCCTGCAGTTCATGAAACTGGCGGGGGTGAAGGTGAACTATATTACCTTCACCGGCACCTCCCAGGTTCAGACGGCGCTGCTGGGCGGGCACATCGATGCGGCTTTTACCAATTCGAGCGTCCTGACGACCAGCAAAGACCAGATCAAGGTGCTGGCCATCGGGTCCCCAAAACGGATGGTCCAGTTGCCCGAGGTTCCCACCTTTGAGGAACTGGGCTATAAGATGTACCCGCGGATTGCCCGCGGGGCCATGGGACCGAAGACTATTCCCAAGGACATCCAGAAACGCCTGGAGAAGGCCTTCCTGGAAACCACCTCGAAGCCGGAGTTTATTGCCAAGATGGAGCAGGCCGGTTTCGTCCCCCAGGTCATGGGAATCGAAGATTCTCATAGATACCTGGAGATGGAAGTGAAGGGGCACGTCAAACTGGCGCAGGAGTTCGACCTGAAAAAACAGTAAAAACCATTTGAGCCATAGGGAATACCGCGCGGAAGAACCGCAATTAAAGATTTCTTATCGGGACACAGATAAACTTAGCGCGGCAAAGCCGCAACCAAAAGAAATCACCCCCTCCCTCCCCTCCCCCCTCGAGGGGGAGGGTTAGGGTGGGGGGGATGCTTTTTGCTTAGTAAAAATTTCAGAGTTTGAACGTAAGTAGTACAGATGAAAACAGATGAACACAGATTTTCTATTCGCAAAAGATTTAAGAATAAAAGACTGGATGGGACGTGGATGAACACGGATGAACGCGGATACAACTCATGAAAAAATTTTACCCTCCCCTCTTCTGCATTCCGGGTGATAAGGGCGGGGCGAGGAAGGGCGGATCGAAGAAAGGAGAGAACAAATGAAAAGAATCAGCATGCTCTTTGGTTTAATAGTCCTGGTGCTAATCCCGACCATGGTTTTTGCGGCTTCAGACTTTCCCAAGGGGCCGATCACTTACATCATTCCTTTTAACCCGGGGGGGCAATCCGACGTGGAAGCCCGGATGCAGCAACCTTACCTGGAGAAGATGCTCGGGGTTCCTATCGTGATCAACTA